>JALVQM010000313.1 GCA_027025615.1 Desulfobacteraceae bacterium
TGGTGCTTTTTAACAGGGCCTATCTGATTAAACCCGATGGTAAAGTGGCTGCTACATACGACAAGACCCATCTGGTGCCTTTTGGCGAGTTTGTGCCTTTTAAAAAATGGCTTCCTTTCATCGACACACTGGTGGCCCAGGTCGGTGATTTCCGTCCGGGCACCAAGGGCAGCACCCTGACCTGGAAAAATATGAAACTTGGGGTTCAGATTTGTTACGAGGTTATTTTTGCAGATTTGGCCCGGGCGTTGGTCAAAGGTGATGCCATGTTTCTGGTAAATATGACCAACGATGCCTGGTTTGGTACCGGCAGCGCTGCTTACCAGCATTTTTCAATGGCGGTTTTCAGGGCCGTGGAAACGCACCGGGCGCTGGTGCGGGCCGCAAACACCGGTATAAGCGGTTTTATTGATCCGGGCGGTAGAATTCAGGCTACCACCGGGCTTTTCAAGGACAAGGTCCTTTGCCGACCGGTCAAGCTCTTGAACGTTAAAACGTTGTATAGCCGCCTGGGGGACTGGTTTGCCATAATCTGTTTGACAATCACGGTTGCAGGCGCAATTATGCCCGCCATCGGCCGTGGTAAAGCCCGCTTCGGGCTGCCGATCTGAAATAAACACTTAAAAAAATCCGGAGGTGATATAATGCCTTTTGAAACCAAGCAAACTTTGAAAGAACTGCAGGCCAAATTACTTCAACTTGAGGACTGTCTTTGACTTAGATTCCAAGCGCAAACGTCTCCAGAAGCTTGAAAAGATCATTGCCGGTGAAAGTTTCTGGGACAATCCTGATCAAAACAAGGCAATCCTCAAGGAAAGAACCCAGCTTGCAAGCCAGATAGAAACTTTCTCAGCCCTGAGTAAAGAACTCGAAGATTGCAATATATTGCTCCAATTGGCGGAGGAAGAATCAGACGCTGAAACCCTGGACGAAGTCCGCCGCCAGACCAGGGACCTGGAAAAAAAGATTCACAGCCTGTCCATAGACTTGATGCTTGATGGCGACCAGGATGCCAGCAATGCTATAGTCTCAATCAATGCCGGGGCCGGTGGAACCGAGGCCCAGGACTGGGCTGAGATGCTTTTCCGGATGTACAGCCGCTGGATTGAACGGCGTGGATTTAGCTCTGAAATCATTGACTTGCAACCGGGTGACGAGGCTGGCATTAAAAGTGTGACTTTCACCGCCAAGGGCCCTTATGCTTATGGCTATCTGAAGACCGAAAGCGGCGTTCATCGCCTGGTCAGGATTTCGCCTTTCAATGCCAGTGGTAAGCGGCACACTTCTTTCGCCTCGGTCTTCGTATATCCAGAACTGGACAATGAAATCGTAGTGGATATAGATGAAAAAGATCTGCGCATAGATGTTTTCAGGGCCAGCGGAGCAGGCGGCCAGCATGTCAACAAAACATCCAGTGCTGTTCGTATTACCCATTTGCCTACCGGTATCGTTGTCCAGTGCCAGCAGGAAAAATCCCAGCACCGCAACAAGGATCTGGCCATGAAAGTTCTCAAGGCGCGTCTTTACCAACTGGAAAAACAAAAACAGGAAGCCGAGATGCAGCAGTTGCATGAAAGCAAGGAAGAGATTGCCTGGGGTAGCCAGATCCGATCCTATGTGCTGCATCCTTATCAAATGGCCAAGGACCACCGCATCAATATGGAAATCGGTAACGTCAACAGCGTGCTGGACGGAAACATTGATCCGTTTATTGAATCCGTGTTGCTGAGCGGTAAAACATGATGGCATGGCCATGGATCCGATTGAAATAATAGAGCGCTACTACCGGCCCGACAGCCGGGCATACCGGATCGTGGTTGCCCACGGTGGCCAGGTGCGCGACAAGGCCCTGGAGGTGGCCGGAGCTGTCCGGGAACCTGAGGTTGACCTGGACTTTATTGCCCAGGCAGCCATGGTTCATGATATAGGTATCCTGGAAACCGACAGCCCGGAGCTGGGCTGCAGCGGCAGTCAACCTTATGTATGCCATGGAGAACTGGGTGCACGGATGCTGGAAGCCTGCGGACTGTTAAGACATGCCCGGGTTTGTCGTACCCACGTCGGGGTTGGCCTTACGGCCGAGGAGATCAGGCAGCGCAATTTGCCCCTGCCTGAAGTTGATATGGTGCCCCAAACCATGGAAGAAAAGATAATTTGCTATGCAGACAAGTTTTTTTCCAAAAATGGCGGGGTGCCCAGGGAAAAGTCTTTGGAAGAAGTGATTGCCAGCCTGGCCCGCTGGGGCAGCGACAAAGTGGAGCGTTTTTTAAGCTGGCACCGTGTTTTTGAAACACGATCCTGAAAACTGAATTTTCTGCAGAGATAATTGCATGAAGCCGGATAATCTGGCTGCCTATTTGCGGTTTTACTTTATCACTGATCACCATCCAATTGCCGGTGATCCTGCCGGACAGGTGGCCGTTGCCCTGGCGGCCGGGGCCACCGCAGTTCAGTACCGCAACAAAGATTTCCGCCTGGACCAATGGGACCAGGCCCTCCGAATCCAGGACATGTGCCGGCGACAGGATACCCTTTTCATTGTCAACGACAATGTTCTGCTTGCCAAGGCGCTGGGGGCTGACGGAGTTCACCTTGGACAAGATGACTGCGACCCGGTCTTGGCCCGTAATGTTCTCGGCCCGGATGCCGTCGTGGGACTTTCTGTCTCCAACCTCGAAGAGCTGGAACGCAGCAACCTGGACCCCTGTGATTATGTCGGCAGCGGTCCGGTTTTCGCCACTGCCACCAAGGCTGACGCCAAGCCTGTACGGGGACTGGCTGGTCTGGCCGACATTGTTTCCGCCTGCCGCCTGCCGGTTGTGGCCATTGGTGGAATAACAGTTTCAAATGCCGGGGCCTGCCTGGAACAGGGAGCGGCCGGCGTGGCTGTCATCAGCCATATCACCCGGGCTTCGGATCCAGCCGGGCGGGCTGCAGGGCTTGCCAGGGCCCTGGGTATTGCCGGTTGACAAATTGTTAAGGCCGGTTCCAGATGATTTTTTCTGCCGCAAGTTTTTTGCTGATCAGCCCGTGATTGTAGGCAAAATCGGCAAATCTTTGCCAGCGCTGTCTTTCCAGGGCCTGACCCGAGGCGTAGTACGGCAGGGTTTTTTTAAAGGCCGCGGTTTCAATCTTCCGGTCGACCTCGGGAAGTTGTTTGAAATATGCGGCCAGGGCCTGGTCAGGCGAAGATTTTGCCTGTTCGATGGCTGTCTGGATTACACTGGTAAATTCCGCCACGGCCTTGGCCTTGGTGGAGAGTACCTTGTCGCTGGAGACAAAAACCAGTTCATCGTAGTCTGGGATACCCCATTTTTCCAATTCAAAATATGCCGTCTGGATTCCCTTGGCCGCCATTATAACTGTTTCGTAGGTTTTGAAACCGCCCATGACCGCGTCAACCTTTTTTGCAGTCAGGGACTGGGCAATGGCAAAGCCCACGTTGACCGGGCGATAACGGTTGATACCGTTAAGCTTGGCAAAAGCCTCCAGCAAAACGTCCATTAATCCGGCTACTGTGTAACCGATTCGTTTACCGTCCAGGTCGGATGGCTTGCTGATTCCCCTGTTTTTTAAAAACAGAACAGTAGTCAGGGGATGTTCCACAAGGCGGCCGACTGCTTTGACCGGCAGGTTTTCAGCCACAGCCATTGTAGTCTGGGGCTGGTAGGAAACGGCAAGGTCCACCTTGCCGGCGGCAACCAGCTTCAGGGCGTCGGTGGTCTCTGAAGGGCTGATGATTTTAAGATCCAGTCCGGCGGCCCTGAAAAGACCTTTTTCCCTGGCAAGATAGATGGGCAGGTGATCCACGTTGGGAAACCAGTCCAGCATCAGGGTCAGGTTCTGGTCCGCCCGGGAAACACCGGCCAGAGGCAATACCGACATTACCGCCAGCAGCATGGATATGAAAAAACGCATATATACCTCCTACTTTTCAGTATGATTGACTGTTTTTTCTTTATCAAGCCGATCTATCACCACTTGACCAGGCGCTTTTCCAGCCATCCCACAGCCGCCCACAGCCCGACTCCCATGGCGGACAACCAGCAGATGGCGGCAAAAACCAGATCTACCCGCAGGCGGGCATTGGCCTGGATCATGAAGTAGCCCAGTCCGGCCTGGGCACCTACCCATTCACCGATTACAGCTCCGATGGTAGCCACCGATACTCCAACCTTTAGCCCGGAAAAAAAGTAGGGCAAGGCCCAGGGCCAATACAGGTAGCGCAGCTGGCGGCTGAAAGAAGCGCCCATCAGGCGAAACAGGATCCGGTAGCCGGTATCGCAGCTTTTGAATCCATCCAGCAGGCTGACGGTAATGGGGAAAAAGATTATTACAGCCGCCATTATAATCTTGCTGGCCGGACCATACCCGAACCAGATTACCAGCAGGGGTGCTATGGCAAAAACCGGGACTGCCTGGGATGCTATCATGAAAGGGGCCAGGGCCCGTTCGATTGAACGGTTGGCAAACATCACCGTTGCCAATGGCAGAGCTACTGCCAAGGCCAGAGCGATTCCGGCAACTATTTCCATTGCGGTAACCAGGGCATGGGGCAATAATAGATCGGCCCTGGTCACCGCTACCAGGGCGATCGTGGTAGGCGGCGGCAGGATAAAGTCCGGCAAAGGAACCAGGCGGCAAATCGCCTCCCAGCCTGCAAGAATGAAAAAACCAAGGCTGAGTGCCAATATCCAGGCAGATTTCATGGGACCAGTTCCTCCTGGAGGGTTTGCAAAATCTGTTCTTTGTACCGGAGCAGTTGCGGGTCATCTGACTGTCTGGGCTTAGGGCCGGTAAGATCGATGGTTTCGATAATATGCATCGGCCTTTGACTCAAGACCACCAGCTTATCGGCCAAAAGCAGGGCTTCTTCTACATCATGGGTTATCATCAGAATGGTTTTTGTAAAATCCTGTTGCAGGACCAGCAGCATTGATTGCAGGCTGCGGCGGGTGATTGCGTCCAGGGCCGACAATGGCTCATCCAGCAGGATCAAAGGCCTTTCAAACATCAGGGTGCGTACCAGGGCGCAGCGCTGGCGCATACCGCCGGAAACATCAGACGGCAGGTAAGTTTCAAAACCGTCCAGGTCCAGACGGACAAAAAGTTCTTTGACCTGTTCCCGGGCTTTGGCCAGGTCACGGCCATCCATCCTGGCCGGCAGCAGTGAGTTGTCCAGAAGGTTGTACCAGGGAAGCAGCAGATCTTTTTGTTGCATGTAAGCTGCAAGTTGTTCCAGGTGTTTTACTGTTTGATCCTCCCATACAAACCTGCCTTGCTGTTTGGCCACCACACCGGTCAGGATGTTGAATAAAGTAGTCTTGCCGCAGCCGGAAGGGCCAATCAATATGGTGAATTTGCCGCTTTCGACCATGAGGCTAAGATCGTGAATTACCTCAAGATCGTTGAAACTGTGCCCCAAATCGATGATTTTAAGCATGGTACTTTCCGCCCCAGTCTGTGCCTGGAACCTTATCGCAGCCTGACGTGTCCGGGCAGCATTTCTGCAGTTCGCAGCAGCCTCAAGACGAGGATGCCAAGAATTGTGCCACAAACAGTGCTGCCCAGGAAAGACGGTAACAGGGCCAGGGCCGGGATGGCTTTATGCATGAAGAACGGGGCCACCAGGAAAGCGCTTACTACGGGTGCAATCAGACCTGTTCCAACGATTTCGCCGCAAGCGGCCCATCCCAGGCGTTTTGTCTTAGCGTAGAGGATTCCGGCCAGAAAAGCGCCTATCATTCCTCCGGGAAAAGCCAGCAAGGTTCCGACGCCCATAAGGTTACGGATAACCCCGATGACCGCGGCAACCAGCACAGCCCAACCAGGGCCCAGAATAACTGCCGCCAGGATGTTTATCATGTGTTGCGTGGGGTTGATCTTGGCGATGGCCACGGGAAAAGAGGTGTAAGGCGCCAGGGCTATGGCCATGGCTGTAAAAACAACCGCGTATGATGTTTTGATGATGGTTGCGCTTGGATTAGATTGCATTGCTGTTCTCCCGGTGAAGTTTTTCCAATAATTACTTAGATTCACCATACGATTCCGGCCTTGCGGTAAAGCCTCCAGAAGTGGTTGGTGGGGCCATGGCCCTTGCCGATGTTCAAGCTGTGCTCGATGGCACCGGTAACATAGATCTTGGCTTCCGTGCAGGCCTGGTAAACATCAAGGCCTTTTGCCAGGCCTGCAGCAATCGCTGCTGCAAAAGTACAACCCGTTCCGTGGGTGTTGGCGGTTTCAAAGCGCGGCGCTTTCAGTATCTGGAACCTGCTGCCGTCGTAATAAATATCATTGGCCTGGTCGCCTTCCAGGTGGCCGCCTTTAATAATTACCGTTGCAGGTCCCATGGCATGTATTTTTTGGGCACAAGACTTCATCTGTTCTGTGTTTTCAATAGCTAAGCCGGTAAGAGCGGCAGCTTCATGCAGGTTGGGGGTAACCACATCGGCAAGGGGAAGTAACCTTTTTACCAGTCTGTTGCGGGCATCCTCCTGCAACAGGGGATAACCGCTTTTGGAGATCATTACAGGGTCCAGGACCACCGGCGGTCGCCGGACCCGGGACAGGGCGTCTGCCACGGCCTCGATAAGCACCGTACTGGACACCATTCCGATCTTGACCGCGTTTATCTTGATATCTTCAAACAGGCACAGGATCTGGTCGCGAACGATTTCAGGGCGCATTTCCTGAATGGCAAAAACCTTGCAGGTGTTTTGCACCGTTACAGCGGTGACAGCGCTCATGGCAAAAACCCCCATTGCCTGCATGGCCTTGATGTCAGCCTGGATGCCGGCACCGCCGCTGCTGTCGGATCCGGCAATGGTCAAAGCGGTTTTCATTTCAACCTCCCCTCGGGCAAATTCTGGAGCAGCCGGAAAGCTGTGTCCAATAAGAGCCCGGTTGGACAGTTATAACTTTGCAGGGAAGTGTTGTCGGCAAGCGGCTGGTTTTGGACAGGCGGGCTGTCTGCTGGCAGGCGCTTTCCGAACTCCCTACGACAGTCCTAACTGTTTCAGGTTCAAAGGGTATACTCTCAGTTCCGGGAATCGCCTGGTAGTCCCGGAACACCCCTGCTCGGAAACTGATGCCTGTGTAACAAGCGGTTTTCCAAATGGCAAGTACTTTTCAGCGGGCATGTGATCCGATCGGCAGGGCATGGTTAATCCTTGCTTGACTATTGGGGCGGGTCATTTTAAACATGACCAAGTGAGGGCAAACCGTTCGAAAGAGCGGGACGCAAAGCCACCTGGCCTGGAGTCCGGAATAGCCGGATATGGCGGCAGGGCTGCAACTGGTTTCTCTCCTTGCCATCCCGGGCTTAAGGTTCAAAGCTCAATCAGCCAATTCCATCAAATCATTGATTCGCAAAACAAGGGGGTTTGTATGCTTGAAGATTCAACCTTTGAATCTGTGCAGAAGATCCGGGGTGATCTTATTGTTATTTTTCGGCAGGTTGTCGATAAAAGTCTTGCCAGGTTGAAAATAAAGATGGACGAAGAAATAGAAGAAGAACTCAGGGAACGGATAGCCGTTCTGATATTCAATGAATTGGTGAATGATATGCCTATCACGTCCTACCTGGCTGTGTGGGAAGACGGAGCCGCTGAAATCGTCCATGCCTACCTGAGTCCGAGGTTTGAAATTCTTTCGGGTTATTCTTCCCTTGAAATTGAAGAAATCGGCTATCATAATCTGGTTCGGGGTGATATTATTCGTTTCTACCGCGAAGAAAGCGGTGTCGAGGAAAGGGTCAAGCCAATTTCCGAAGCAAAGCGCAAAAGGATTAATGGTTTCATGGACAGCCGCAAATGGGAAGGCTGTTACCGGATAGAAAAGAAAAATGGAAAGCAGGCCTGGGTGATCGACCGTTCGACCATTACCCGTTTTCGTAATACTCTTAAAGACAATATTATCTGCCTGTCCAGTGGTATCCTGCTGGAAACGACTGAACTGATGGGTAGCCGCAATTATTCGTTATAAATCTCGCTGGTTTTGATACCGAATCCAATCTTTGCCGGGCAGGTTGCTTTGACCTGCCCGGTCGTCTGATTCAGTTGACAATCCTGATTAGCCGGTGTTACCGATACAGTCCTGTCAAAGCCGTGGCCATCGATGCTGCCCGCAGATGCTTGCTACGCGCCGGACTGTTTTCAGAATCCAGGTAATAAGAAGGCAAAAGGTCGATGATCCATATCAAGCAGCTTGATTTTACCTATATTCCCGGCCCGCCGGACAAGGTGCTGCAACAGGTATGTCTTAACATTGTCCCCGGCCAGTATGTACTTATTTGCGGTCGCAGTGGCTCAGGTAAATCCTCACTTTGCCGGACTTTCAACGGCCTGATTCCCCATTTCCATACCGGCCAAATGGAAGGCATGATAACCATTGATGAACAGCCAACGAGCGATCTAACTGTGGAGGAGCTTTTCGACAAGGTCGCAATGGTATTCCAGAATCCCGAGGCTCAGTTATTCAACCCGACCGTATTGCGGGAGTTGGCCTTTGGTCTGGAGAGCCTGGGACTGGAAACGGAACAAATCAGGCAGCGAATAGACTGGGTGGCAAGAGAGCTTGGTCTTGAAAACCTGCTGGCCATAAACCCCCACCAGCTTTCCGGCGGACAGCAGCAACTGGTGATCCTGGGAGCCATGTTGGCTTTGAAACCAAGAATTCTGATTTTGGATGAACCTTTTGCCAATCTGGATGGAAAACATATTGCTGCGGTACGCAAAATTATGCAACGGCTCAAAGCCGCTGGAATAGGAATAGTTGTTTGCGAACACCGCCTCCGCCCCACGTTGCCGGATGCCGACAGGGTGGTAGTAATGGACCGGGGGCGAATCGTTTTGGACGGGCCGCCCGCACAAGTGCTCCAAGCCGATCTTGAAAAATACGGGTTGCAGGTGCCCCTTGCGGTTAAACTTTCCCGTAAGATGGGATTGAAAACAATTTATACTGATTTAAAACAGTTGATAGAGGCTGAAGGAAAAAATTTAAAACCTTCCCGGGTATCGGCTGCCAGACACAGTAAGGCCGTTTCGGGCAGGATGATTTTGACAACTGATCACTTGGGCGCTGAAATCGGCGGGCGGGTAATTCTGGATGATATCAACCTGGAAATACCTGCAGGAGCCTGCACCGCGATAGTCGGGGCCAATGGTGCCGGCAAAACAACCCTGTTGCGCCATTTCAACGGTCTGGCAAAGCCAATCCAGGGAAGGTTTTTTTTAGACGGCACAGATGTGACCGGTACCCGCGCATCCATCCTGGCGCGCAGGGTGGGTACTGTTTTCCAAAACCCGGCCGACCAGTTCTTCAAATTGAAAGTCAGGGACGAAATATCAGTTGGGGCCAGGCTATTGGGTAGTCTTGATTCCGATTGGCTGGATTTGCTGGTTAAGCGATTCAAGTTGGACAAGTTGATGGACAGGTCACCGTTCAGGCTTTCGGCCGGGGAAAAAAAGCGGGTTGCTTTTGCAGCGGCACTGGCAAGCAAACCGGAGTTGCTGATTCTGGATGAGCCGACTGCCGGCCAGGATGCTGATTTTAAGTCTGCTCTGGGTCACACAGTCAAGACTCTTGTCAACGAAGGCCGCGCGGTTATTATAGTTACCCATGACCTTGATTTTGCCCAGGAACTGGCCGGGAATTGGATGGTGATGGCCGCCGGCCGCATCCTGGCCCAGGGCCAACCACAGGATTTGATGGCTGACCGGGAACTGATGGATAGAGCCGGGCTGGAGCCTACCGAGGGGAATATATGGCTTCGCCACGGGCGGGAAAGATCATGAGGAGACTTGATCCGCGGACAAAGCTTATCCTGGCTTTTTTGGCAGTTGCTGCAATTGCCCTGTCCGGCAGGCTTGTCACCAACAGTGGTCTGCTTGGATTCAGCGTGATTGTGATAGTCTGGTTGCGGGCAATGAGAGCTTATTTGCGCTGGCTTGCGGTAGTGCTGCCCATGGCCGTTTTTTTCGGGGTTGTAAGCGGGCTTGGTTGCGGGGCAGCCTGTGGATTGTTGGCAGGTCTTAAACTGCTTGGTATTACAACTATATTTTTTATTTTTTTCAATACCACCGACGCAGATGAACTTGGCAATGCTTTGATGCGATGGGGCCTTCCCTTCGAGGCTGCCTTTGTTTTCAGCACCGCCATGCAGTTTGTCCCGATAATTGGACGCAAGGCCCGGCGGGTGCTCGATGCCCAGCGTTGCCGGGGTATACCGATGGAGGCAGGATGGCGGATTTTGCGCCACTGGCCGGCTTTCCTGGTTCCCCTGGTTCTGCAATGTTTCCAGTTGGCCGAGGAGATGGCCGAGGCCATGGCGGCCCGTGGTTTCGGGCGCCCCGGGCGCAGTTCCCTGCGGACTTTCAAATGGGGTGCCGCTGACTGGCTGGCCATGGGGTGCGGGGCGGTTATGTTGGGGCTGTTTGTCTATTTTCAGGCCTGATGCTTCAGGATAAAGAGAAGTAAAGATAAAAAGGCGGGTCAGTGTTTCCAACGGAAGTCGCAGATTATATTGGAAAGCGCAGCATTTTTACAGGCGGGCTCAACTGCGGCAAGACCAGCAGAACCGGCCGGATACTGGCAAAAATGATTACAGCCGGCCTGGACAGGCAGATAACGATTCTGGACTTTGCCCCGGATCAGGTCAGAGGTGCCGGCGGAAAACTTGATTATGACCAGACAAGCCGGGCCGTCTATCTTACTACCGATATTGTCGCCCCGCGGCTTTCAGGCAAAACCGAGCGGGAGGTAAACGAGCTTGCCCTGTCAAATGCCCTGTCCATTGAGCCCCTGCTGGCTAAGGCCCATGACCTGGCGCGTTCTATACTGATCATCAACGATACCACCATTTACCTGCAGGCAGGCAGCCTTGAGCGCCTTTTGCAGGTTGTTCTCCAGTCATCGACAGTGGTGGCCAACGCTTACCAAGGTGATGATTTCTCAGAATCCAAACTGACAGCTCATGAAAGACGTCAAACCGTAAACCTGCTGCAGGCCTTCGATGTAGTATACGAGCTTGGTTCAGGCCGATCGACCTGGCAAGGGAGCTGAAATTCTGCGGACTTTGCTGATTGCGGGGAGCAATTCGGTCAAAGCCGCCATTTGCTGCAGTAACGGCCTTCCGGTTTTCGCTTAATTTGGGCTTTTCCCAGGCGGCTTTATACGTTTTTAAATGACAGCTGGCTCCAGACTTGGTTTTGAGCTTGCTTTATACCGTAATTTTTTAATATTATTTCTTTAGATATCAAATTGTTGAATTGTCGTTTGGCCTTGAGCGGCAAAGGCGGCCGATGCTGGTGACAAAGGATGGATTGCTAATGAAATCAACACCAAAAAAAAATAAGGATTCCCGGACCTACGATGTTATCATCGTTGGCGGTGGGCCGGCAGGGCTTTTTGCTGCTTACTGGTTGGCTGAGCATTCGGATTTGCGGGTCCTGCTCATCGAAAAGGGCAAAGGTCCCCTGAAAAGACGTTGTCCCATAAGTGAGGATGATACCTGTCACCGCTGCAAGCCCTGTAATATTTTGTGCGGTATCGGCGGGGCCGGGCTGTTTTCGGATGGCAAGTTGAATTACATTCACAAGCTTGGCAAAACCGATCTGACTCAGTTTATGACCACCGGCCAGGCCAAAGCCCTGATAAATGAAACCGAGCAGATCTTCAACCGTTTCGGTATGGATGGCCCGGTTTATCCCACAGACATGGAGGCAGCACGCAGGATCCGCAAGGATGCCAAGCGTTACGGTGTAGACCTGTTGATCATTCGTCAAAAACACCTGGGTACCGATCGGTTGCCGGAATATATTGCTGCCCTGGAAGCGTATATCAGGGCCAGGGGAGTGGTAATTCATACCTCTGAAGAAGCCCGGGATATACTGGTGGAAAACGGTCGAGTCAGGGCGGTGATGACCAATCGCAAGATCTATCATACCGATTATGTGATCCTGGCTCCCGGCAGGGGTGGTGCTGACTGGATGGGCCAGATTGCGGCCCGATGTAACTTGGGCTTGCGACAGCGAGGAATTGAAGTCGGAGTCAGGGTGGAGGTCCACAGCGACATAATGCAGGATTTATGTGACATAATCTATGACCCGACATTTTTCATCCAGACCGCCAAGTATGACGATTTAACAAGGACTTTCTGTACCAACCAGGGAGGTTATGTAACCCTGGAAAACTATAGCCGTTTTGTCTGTGTCAATGGTCATGCTTACATGGAAAGCAAGTCGGAAAACACCAATTTCGCCTTTTTGTCAAAGGTTGTTCTGACCGAGCCGATAACCGATAACCAAGCTTATGGGGAGGCCATTGGACAACTGGCCACGTTAATCGGAGACGGGAGACCCATCCTGCAGCGCTTTGGAGATTTGAAAAGGGGCCGCCGCAGCACGTGGCACAGGATTAATAAGGGTTATATCAGGCCAACCCTGAACAGTGTGGTTTGTGGTGATATAGCCATGGCTTTGCCTGAAAGAATTCTGGCCAACCTGATGGAAGGTCTGGAAAAACTAAACCGGGTTGTCCCTGGAGTTTCCAATGACGAGACCTTGATTTATGCTCCGGAAATAAAATTTTTTGCAACCCAGGTCGAAACGGATCACCGCTTGGAAACGGCCGTAAAGGGAATGTTTGTGGCCGGAGACGGACCAGGGGTTGCCGGCAACATCGTCTCCGCCAGTGCTACCGGGCTGATACCGGCAAAGGCTATATGTCAGCTTGGCGAAACCTGACTTTTATTTTGCAAGGTCGCTCAAGAATTAGTTTGGATCAGGCTTGGTCTGGTGCCGCCCCCTGCGGGGGCTGGGGTAATTTGTAAATGCCGCAGTCCACGGGCTTACGCCCGAGGCTATTGACCTGCCATCCCCTGGGGGGATTTTGCGGGCCGGGTTGCCGGCCTGATGCAACAGTGGGGGGCAGGTTTTTCCGCAAGAGCATTTAGAGGGGTATTCAGCCTTGGGTAACGGTAGGCTATCGTGGCT
>JALVQM010000314.1 GCA_027025615.1 Desulfobacteraceae bacterium
GGTCGATAATCAAAAACCGCTGACGCAGTATTTCTATCCGGGCATGTAAACGTGAAACGCGCCTGTCATTAACCACCAGGTCGTTGGACTCTCCTCTGCCGATGGAAAGGGTTGGCCGCTGGTCATCAACATTCCAGAAGCGCCCACCAAATTCCACTCTCAAAGTTGCTTTTTGTTCAGCTCCAGGAACCAGGTCGGGGCTGTTGACACTACCGCCGACCATGGTCATTTCTTCTATTTCACCCCAGAATATTTCGTATAGCCGGACAGGCTGCTTTTTACCTTTCACTCTGGTCTTATCGACCATTCGGCTGCCCTGGATAGATTCAGGTTCAACCAGCTTGAGGGTCTGTTCTGTGGTCAGAATCTGGTCTGCCTTTGCCTGGGCTGCAACCCGGGCCGCCAGGTTGACAGCATCTCCAAAAACATCGTTTGTTTCAAAAATAACCTGGCCGTGATTAAGGCCGATCCGCAATTTAATACCTTGCTTGGCCAGGTTATCATTTCCGGCGATATTTTCCTGGATAGCCACTGCAGCCAGGATAGCCTTGGAGGCTGTCTCAAAAACACTCATGACCTCATCGCCGATAGTCTTGATAACCCTGCCGTCAAAAGCCCTGACGGTAGCAGTGATTTGCTCCAGGCAAGCGGCAATTATTTTCCTTGCCGCCTGGTCGCCCAACAACTCATAGATTTTTGTGCTGCCGGCGACATCAGCAAAAACAATGGTGGCCGTTTGGGCAGCAGCCATGGCGTTCTCCCGGGCATGCAACTTAAAAAATAATGTTAATTCTGAAAGATAAATGCCATGCCCGTCGAGACCTGTCAAGTATGGGGGCGGAACCGCCCCGATTGCCAAAGGATTAATCCGTATCTGAATAAAGTTCACCATGGGGTATTTTTTCCCCGGGGCGCCAGGTGGAGAACTCTCCTGTATTGACGTAATCTCCTGCCTTTACCCTTTTAGCCACCCATACTATCCGCGTATTGCATTCCCATACCTTTTTACCGAGTTTACGTTTGCGATCTTCAAGTGCATTTTCAGCTGTTTCCCGGCTACGATGGACAGACAATACGACTTTCTTTGGCTTTGAAAGATTGTGCTCATCATAGATCAATGCGTACATGGTAACCCCCTATGTAATTGAAAGAGATTATTGGGGCCATCTCAGGGAAATGGCCTTTGTAATAACATCCAGAAAATAGCTTCCACTTTCCCCGACAATTAATGGTGGCAGGATTCATGCCATGACCTTGGCGCTGCTGCCGGCACTAATTGCAGACATGGAAACAAAGTACATGATGCCGTTTATTTTCAGATAATTAAAAATAAATAACGGCTACCCGTACAATATATTATTGGGGATATAGGGGTTGCGTATGGGGTATAAGGTAACGCCAAGTAACGCTACTCGGCGTTACCTGTCAAGCAGGGGATTGCCTAAAATAAAAAGCTGTTCTTTAATCTTAGAAAACAAGATAGCGGTCCATCTGGGCCACCATTTCAGCGTTTCTGGCCTGGGTGGCAAAATCCTTGAATCCCAAGCCGGGAACATCGTCTTCCTTGCCATGCAGGCCATTAGCCCTGAAACTTACATCACAAACCGAGATTTTGGCGGCTTTCCCAATCAATTCCGCAAAGCCCGGGTCCATGGTTAGAAGCACGCTCTTGCCGGTAAAAAAAAGATGGACTTCTTTCCCCAGTTCTGCGGCGGCTTTGGTCAGCTTGACAACTTTATCCAGGTGTTTGTCAGAATTAATTAAAACGCCCAATGTTTCTGCCATTATTTTCTTCCTTGTGTTAGTATACTTATTGCATTGATCAGATGGCCTTTACCACCAGCAAATGGTCTTGTCGGCCTTAAATACTTCTTTTACCAGTTGATGCCAATCAACATCCCCCTGATGAAGATGAATGCTCTTTGACAGATTGACCTCTTCAATGGCCTTGCTTAGCTGATCGGTAATATCATCAGGCGGTGATTTGAAAATTTGGAGTACTTTCATATTGCCCTCCTTTGAAAGCAGGTTAACGGCCACCGAAGCTGAAAGCGCCTTTGTCCGCAAACCAGAAATAAAATATCATAACCAGGTATTGTTCCATCGGCCGGCTGCAACCAATCAGAATGGAATAACTATATCTGCTTCGTTCAGCCTCCGGCTCACCTGTTCAAGGGTCACATGTTGAAAGCCGTATTTTTCCACGTTGGCGCTATTGTTTGAAAAACGCTCTCCTTCCATTTCATCCAGGAATTCCATGTTCTCACTGTAAGCCTCATCCATGTTTGCTATTTCATGGTCAAGGACATACATCTGGACGTTCAGCGATTCCAGCAATAAACCCAGGCTGGTTCTCAATGCTTCGTACTGCTGCGCAGTATCCCTGACGACAACGGCAACGGTTTTCATCGAAAATTATCCTTTCTTGATAAAATATCGGGTGAAACCTTCGGGGTCATCGACAAAACCCAAAAACTGGTTACCACCCTTGTTTCCAAAATCGGGTATATCGTTTTTCGAACCCGGATCGGTTCCAAGAATCTCCAGAATCTGGCCGGAACTCATCTGCTTGAGTGCCTTTTTGGTCTTCAGCAAGGGCATCGGGCAAGAAAGCCCCCGGGTATCCAGCGTGGAGTCGGCTTTTATTTGGCTGATATCCATCGTTTACCATCCTTTCTTCTTTAATTTATAAGGGTTTTCATTTTTGTGAAGTGCTTAGAATCAGAAAACAACAAACTTTTCGCTTTCTTCATTCCACTTGGCAATAATAATCCAGGCCCCCAGAAACACGACTAACAGCGGAATTGTTACCTGCCAGGAAATTGAATCCGGCAGGAAAACCCCCTTACCCAGCCGGTCGAAAACCCCGATCTTTTTCAGACCTGCTGCCACCAGGGAGTTTGTAAGGGCAAAGGTAACCAGGGTAACCATAAGCTTGGCATTGCCTTCGCCTACCCGCCACAGGGTACTGCTGGCGCACCCGCCCGCAAGCAACATGCCGATTCCGAAAATAAGCCCCCCGATCAAACTGCCGAACCAAAAGTTATGATAAACACCGGTCATCGGATCCTGTATATAGGCCCATTTGATAACAGCCGACCCGGCGGAAAGCACCATCAAGCTGATTGCCACGGCCTTGACCGTCTCGGCCTCACCGGTCATGAAGGGACAGCGAAAAGCCCGCACAAAGCAAAACCGGGCCCGGTGCATTACAATCCCGATTAACATTCCGAAAAACAGCAGACCTCCCTGCTGGGTTTTTTCCATGGCTGCATATAAATAGAAGATCGCCATAACTGTCAGCAGCAAGACAAAACCGGCCCATGGTTGTGATTTATGCCAACCACTGCCGGAGTTACCTGTTTTTCCCGGGGCCAAAACGGTCCATTTCTGGGGGATGTGATCCATTTCCCAAACAAGGTATTTCAAGCCGATGAAAGCCCCCGCCCCCAGTCCGAACATCATGGCTATCCCGCCTAGGTCAAACATACCGGTAGCGGTATAAAAACCGCCTACATTGCAGCCGGCTGCCAGCACCGCGCCGGTTCCCATGAAAACACCACCGGCAAAAGCCTTGACGTATTCCCACCTGGGAGCCCGTCGCAAACCGAACTGCCGACTCATAAGGGCAGAAATCATGGCTCCTACCAACAGCCCCAGGTTGGATAACGACATGAAATTCATCCAGGGCGGAAAAGGAGGATGTTTCTCGTACAACCCCAGGAGGTAAAATGTCCAATCGCCCCAGTTACGATATCCACCGGCTATTCCCCAGGGCCCTTCCCAGAGAAATATGAAAAGGGCGATAACTGCAATCAGGAGTCCGGCCAACCAGGTCGGCCATTGTTTTTCAAACAGCAGCTTATAAGTCTCGACCAAGGTCTGCTTGGCAGATTTGGTCAATGTGTCAGTTGCCAATGTTAATCTCCCCCCAATTCCAAGTTGCAAAAAACACCTTGCCGCCTGTAGTGTTCAGTCAGCAACCATATCCCTGCTCTCAAACCGTTACTCTGGTAGTCTTATTCCTCTATCAATTTACATGCCAAACCCGATACAAATATTATCCTATTGATATATTTATATATTTTTAAAATCATTAAATTTCCGTACCATTTAACTGTTAAACTTAAGTTAACAGTATTAACAACACCCGTTAAAGCGCCTCGCATTTCAAACAATTGCCATGGAGCATAATCACAGCCGGAAAAACCCAATTACGTTAAGCTTGAGTCGGTTTTGTTGTCACCAGATCAAAAACACATCCGGCTGGAGACTTGTTCACTTTGACCGGGAAAAAGATTAGACCCGGATTTTGCAGCTGGCGAGTTTGCCGAAGATGCGCGGCGGAGGGCAGGCAGACGTACTCTGGTACTTCAACTGCCCTCCAACAAAGCAGATTCGGTAAAATCGCCAGCCC
>JALVQM010000315.1 GCA_027025615.1 Desulfobacteraceae bacterium
GGCGCTGTTCAAAGGTTTTTATCCCAGGATCTATGATCAGGATATTGCACCGTCCCAGGCCTATGGGGATTACTATGAGACTTATGTGGAGCGGGATCTACGGCAACTTGTCAATGTGAAAAACCTGAGCCTTTTCCAGCGGTTTGTCAAACTGTGTGCTGGCCGTTGCGGCCAGTTGCTCAATCTAAACAGCCTGGCCAATGACACCGGGATCTCGCAGAGTACGGCCCGGGAATGGATGACGGTTCTGGAAGCAAGCTATATTGTTTTTCTCCTGCAGCCGTTTCACGCAAATATCGGCAAACGTCTTGTTAAATCGCCAAAGATGTATTTTTACGATGTCGGCCTGGCCTGTTGGCTCTGCGGCATTGAGGAAGAAAAACAGATAGCAACTCACCCGCTGCGGGGAAATTTATTCGAAAATATGGTTGTTATGGAGGTGTTGAAGTATCGCTACAACCATGCAAAACGAAACAATTTATATTTTTTCAGAGACAGTAACGGCAATGAAGTTGACCTCATCTACACCAAGGGGCAGTATCTTCTGCCCATGGAGATCAAATCAGGGCAAACCATTACACCATCCTATTTCAGCGGCCTGAAAAAATTCCGGGCACTCTTCCAAGAACAGGTGCCCTGGCCCGGCTTTCTGGTTTATGGTGGTGATACGGAACAGGAGAGGCAGGATACCAAGGTGATGCGCATTCACTCCCTGACCCGGAGGCTGGAGGAGCTTGAAGGATAGATCATCTCTCAGATGGCGTCCACAGTACAACACGTTTTCCTGTCAGATACTGGTACCAGGCAACAGCAATAGCTGCATTGACCACCAGAAAAAACATGGGAATTTTCAAGACACCACGCAAAGACTGCGTTATCCAACCATACAGGCCAATTCCATAAAAAATCACCTGGCCAAGCAAAAGCAGTAAATACAATAACGATGACATGGCCAGAACTGCATTAGTAACCAATGCTCCAACAAGAAAAAACGGGACCAACCAGCGCAGCAACTTATGGCAGAAGAACTGGTAGGAAAACAATCCGTATTTAAAAATATTCAAGAACTCAAGATGCTTAAAAAACACTGTCAACCCACGCAGTACAGTCCGCACCTTGCGCTCAAACTCCCGTTTCTCATCTGCAATATCAAGATAACTGCCAATAGCCTCCGGGTCACTCACACCCCGTAAGCCCAGCTTCATGCTGCTGAGCAAGGTTCTGAAATCGCTCTGAACATCCCCGGAAAAATCCTGGCACACCTCCCGACGGGCAGCAAAAAAAGAACCGCTTAAACCCACCAGGGAATTCACTTCTGATTCCAGACGTCGCAGCCACATCTCATATCTTACATAAAAGCCCTCCCCTCCGGGCTGACCATCCTGTCCTATCAACCTGTCTTCACTGCTCACACACCCAACAGACGGATCGACAAAATTCGATACAATTTCCCGCAAACCACGAGGCTCAAGAATCGTTGCCACGTCGGAAAAAACAATCACCTCGCCACGCGCATAACCAACCGCCTCTTTCTGGGCATTCTCCTTGCCGCCCCGGTTGACGACTTCAAGCAACTCTATGCCTTTATCAGCATACGACTGAACAATCTCATTGGTTGCATCGGTTGACCCATCCGAGGCAACAAGGATCTGCAGTTTATCCTCTGGATATTCAAGAGCCAGAGAATTCTCGAGTTTTTTTCTTATTCTCTTTTCTTCATTAAAGGCTGTGATAATCAAAGTAACAGAGACATCACAAGGTTCTTTTCGCACCCTGCTCCGCCTGACAGCCTTTAACAAAACCAAAGAAACGGGATAACCAAAATATGCATAAAAAACACAAAATAAAAACAACCAGAAAAAAAAAGAGATCACGATTATCACCACACTCCCAGAGTGGAAATCAAGTACCAACCACCTCTTGATACAAGGAATAATATGCCCGAGTCATGGCCTCCCGGGAAAAACAGTCCAACACCCGCTGCCTGGCAGCTGTTGCCATTAAACGACGACGACCGATGTCGGTTAAACTTAAAATTTTTTCAGCAAACTTCTCAGGATTCCTTCCCTCAACCAGAAAACCACTCACCCCTTGTTCAACAATTTCAGGAAACCCTCCCACCTTGGGCACCACAACAGGTAAAGCAAAAGACATGGCCTCAAGCACACTCATGGGAATTCCTTCATGCACGGAAGTGTTAATATATATATCAAGTCCCTGGTAAAATGTATCCATATCTGAGACATGCCCTAAAAAAGAAAATCTATCCTGTATTCCATACTCCCTTACTTTGGCCTCCAGTTGTTCATGCTCTGGTCCATCCCCGGCAAGAACAAAATCAAAAGCATGGCTTTGTTTAATCACATATCGGGCAATATCCACCAACAACGAAAAATCTTTCACAGGAAACAAACGCCCGGCCGAGCCAACAACTATACGGCCTTCGGAGCGACAAGTTACATCCTGGGGAATCTCAATCCCATTATGAATTACAATAATGTCCTTAGCCGTAAATCCATACGACCCAACCAATGCCTGTTGCATTTCGCGGGAAACCACAACTGTCCGATCAAAGCAACAAGATAACAGCCGAAAAAATATATTTGTTCGAAGCCGTTTCCCAAAACCGGGTCTGCTGCCTGCCACCTCTGGCATACCGTGCTGAGTAGAGACAAGACGAATCCCCCGACTCCCTAAAGCGACAAGCCAGGCCAGCAGGTTTTCTTTGTAACGGTGAGAATGGATAATATCAGGAGAAAATTCAGAGACCAGTTCTTTAACAGCATGGGTTAAAGAAATAAAAGAATGTTCGGTTTCATCAACCACATGAACCTTGACCCCGGCGGCTCTCAGGTCTTCCATGAGCCGTCCTTTATTTAAAAGCACAACAACAAGGTCCAGATCAGTACGAGCAGCTAATCCACAGGCAAGCTGGTAAACCATTACCTCCGCCCCAGCCCAAAGGTCACCGGAAGCAATCATGATTATTCGCATGGCGCGACCATAAAATAATTTATTGATTACCACCCAAGCTCAGCATAAAGTTTGCTCCACCCTTCCATAGCCGACCTAACTGAATGTTCTGACGAAAAAATTGAGAGATCCAACAAACCTTCCCTGCAAGACAAGAGAATAAAACATTTAGTTTGACTTACTGGGGTGAATGTTTTAGCTATCAACATGAATTATTATTCAATAACTTCATGTAGCCCCTTAAGGGTACCTTGAAAATTAAGAATTTTCGTTCGAGGTTGGGTAAGCGTCGGCTCTGAGAAAAAAGAAAATTAACCGGACAGCTTCTCTGGCCAGCAAAAAGCACAGTATATTGATCTCAGAGATCATTATTCATTTTTCCATGACCTAAAAAGTCGGCCAAGGTACATGAGCCTGAGAAACTCCGAAAGTCCATATTTCAAGTTGTCTTTATATTATAGAGGATAATACCCTCCATAAAGGATTGCCTTATGTTTACTCATCATATTTCCCGGAAACTGTATATTGCTTTCATATATGTCTCACTTTTAATACACCCCTCGCTCTCATACGCTACACTCTATAATGTGTCTGGAAATTTCTGGGGTGCAGACGGGGCTGAAGTTTATGGTACCATGTCAATAAATGATTCCTTCTCCCAATCAACAATCGAAATGGCTTGGGAAAACTACCTGACTACCCCGACAACAGACAATTTTTTTCTAGAACTTGAATATCAAATCACATCGTTCGAACTTTATCGTACCGACACTGATGAGAGGTATTTTTTTGGTAATGACGGTTTTATTGAAATTATCGTCTACGGGCATCAGGGAGATGCCACGCCAAACTCCACTGGGTATAACGCTTGGAGTTTGCATGGTTCAGGAACGGTAAATAGTGCCTATAGCGGAAGGAATAGCAGTGATGTACGATTTTCAAATAATGGTACAAATATTTCTGATATTGAATACGATCAGCTTGCCCAAACGATCCTATTAAATTCAGGATGTTATAATGATGACGACTATACTGGTGTTAGTATGACCCTGACTGCAGGGTCCCCAATCCCAGAACCAAGCTCCATAATTTTGTTTGGCTTTGGGCTTGGATTTTTATTTTTAGCACGACAAACAATTAGCGTTTAGTATCTAAAAAAGAGAATAAATTTTGGTGAAACACCCAGTATTTGCTCCCGGATTCTTCCAAACACTCCCACTTTTGCCCTCCATCCAAATAAGCGCCTGAACCTGAACAAGAAATAATTAACTCAAGTTTCTGAGTTGGTTAACATGCTGATATGTTAATCAAAAGTGCTATTTTTCCCGTGCAACGAGAAAAAATGCCTCGTGAAATCATTACATTTTTTCATCAAAAGACTGTTGTTTCAGGGCAATCGCATCAAAATTATGTTCCAAATACAACCTTGGCTAAATA
>JALVQM010000316.1 GCA_027025615.1 Desulfobacteraceae bacterium
CCCAGGATTCCAATATCACCCCGCCGGTATGCATTGCCGCCTTTGCCGGCGCCACCATCGCCAAGGCCAACATGTGGCGCACGGCATTTGCCTCTTTCAAGTTCGCCAAGTTTCTCTACCTGGGTCCGTTTCTTTTCGGCTATGTGCCCGGTTTCAGCATGCAGGGGGGCCCTCTTGACATCGCCAAGGCTTACATTTTGATCACCATTGGAACCTATATTTATGCCTGGCTGATGTCCGGAATCTGGATCCGGCCGGTCTTCAGTTTTTTCAGAAAAAGCCAGGCAGCATGATAACAACGATGACCGACTGCATCCCCCGGTTTGGAAACGAGTCCGACCGGGGGTTTTCCTTTGTAGAGAAATTAAAAAACTGCCCGGGTGACCTCAACCCGGCCTTTCCGTCTTGTCAGGGTTCCACCAGGTTGTTCTGGATGGCAAAACGGGAAAGCTCGGCGTTGTTGCGCAGGTTTAGCTTTTTCAACAGCCGGAAACGATAGGTATCGACTGTCTTGATACTGATATTGTAAGCCGAAGCGATCTCGCGGTTGGTATGGCCCAGGGCCAGGCGTCGCAGGACCTGTAGCTCGCGGGTGGAAAGGGAATCAAGCGCCGAACCGCCTTTTTGTCCCCGGGCAACCTGGACAGCCAGGGCCTCGGCCGCTTCGGCCGTCAGGTAGCGCGAACCGGCATTTACCTTGCGGATGGCATCCACCAGCTTTTCCGGGGCCGACTGCTTGGTCACATAGCCCATGGCACCGGCCTCGATGGCCCGCACAACGTACTGCTGCTCGGCATGCATTGTCAGCACCAGGATCGGCAGATCCGGATGTTCGTAGTTGAGACGCCGGATTACCTCGAGTCCATCCATATCGGGCATTGAAATATCGATGACAGCCACGTCAGGCCGCTCGCTGCGTATCCTGGCCAAGGCCTCCTTTCCGTCGGCAGCCTCGGCTACTACCTGCATGTCGCCGCTTTCTTCCACTATCCGCCGCAAGCCCGCCCGCACAATACTGTGATCGTCGGCCAGCAAAACCTTGATCATGGCTTGGTCCTCTGCCGTTATCAAAGGGCGACCTTCAACCAGATGGTAGTCCCCTTGCCTAGTGTCGAGTCAACTTCCAGGATACCATCAACCAAAGCGGCCCGTTCCCGCATGCCGGCCAGTCCCAGGCCCTGGCTCTCACCCAGGGATGAAGGTTCAAAGCCCTTGCCGTCATCTGTGACCGAGAGCACCAGCTGTCGGCCCTGCTGAATCAATTTTACCTCAACATTGGAAGCATCTGCATGCCTGGCAACGTTAGTCAAGGCTTCCTGGGCTATACGATAAACCGCCGTGGCAACAGTTGCATCAACCCGGGAAATTCCATCAAATTCAAATAAACAGGGTATCTGGGCCCGACGTTCGAATTCGGCGGTGTACCATTCCATGGCATCCACTAGTCCCAGATGATCCAGGACACCGGGCCTTAACCTGACCGCCAAACCCCTTACTTCCTCAATGGTCCTATCTATCAGGTTGCACATTGTCAAGGCGCGACCTGCGGTATCCTGATCCTGGTCACGCAGTCGCTCTGACAACCAGACGGCATCCATCCGCAGGGCGGTTAAAACCTGGCCCAGTTCATCGTGCAGTTCGCGTGCGATGGCGGCCCTTTCTTTTTCCTGGCTATCCATTATTGCGGCAGACAGGTGTCTCAATTGGGACTGGGCCCTTTTTTCGGCCGAAATATCTGTTGCAATTCCACAAACTCCAAGCAATTCCCGGTCATCACCATAAATTGGAAACTTAACCATCAAGTATGTATGATGCCTGCCGGCAACCATTATATTTTGTTCCAGTTCACAAGTCGCCCCGCTTGACAGCACATTGTCATCATTACGATGAATCTTAACCGCCTCAGCAGGCAGGTCCAGCTCATGGGGCTTTTTGCCGCGTACCTCATGCTGGCTAATCCCGAACAGCTCTTCATACCGCGAATTAACCAGCACGAAACGTCCCCGTTGGTCTTTCATATAAATTACTGCTGGTGTGTATTTGAGGATAGCGGCTATTTCACTTGTACGCTTGCGCACCTGCTGTTCCAGATCCTGGGAGTATCGCTTGAGCTTTTCCTGGGCTCGTCGAAGGGCTTCTTCGGCCCGTTTGCGTTGGGTAACGTCTATGGATACAGCCAGGGTTCTCTGGATATGACCATCTTCGTCCCGATCCGATATGGCCGATAGCAAAACATCCATTATCGATCCGTTTTTTTTGATAAAACGATAAGGGACATCCTGGCAGAAGCCACTGCGAAAAAACTCCGGAAAAACAACCGACTCGGCATAACGGCGTGAATCGGCGGTCATGAAATCAGTAAGCGGCCGCCCGATAACTTCTCGGCGCGAATAACCCATGATTTCGATCCAGTAATCACTTACCGAAACCAGGTTACCTTCAACATCAATGGAATGGAGCATCGCGGGGGTATTGTGGTATAAAAACCGGTAACGGGCTTCACTTTTACGCAAGGCTTGTTCGGCCATCCGGCGCCGGATAATTTCGCGGCTGGCCTTACGGTATAAAAAGAAAACAGAAACACCGATCAAAACACATAAAAGGGCTGTTATCGGACCGGCTGCCTTTAACAGGGGAGCAGACAGGGCCTTGGCAATAGCCTTGCGGCTGCTCAAATGGACTATCTTCCAGCCGGGAAACATATCCACAGGCTCCTGGTGCATAAAATACACTTCCCCGGTTCGGTCCTTTGCGTGGTAATCATCCAGTTTTTGAAAACCTATCCAGCGCCAGGGACCATTGCCAAATTGTCGCTCCTGACCAATCATATTGATTTGGGAACTTGACAAAGGCCAAACGTAATGAAAAAGCCATTCCGGTCGATTGGCAATAAACACAACTCCCCTTGGATCAACTACCAGAACGATTTGGTCGGGCGGCAAACCAAGCCTTTTTTCAGTCTCCTCGATCGAACTTTTGATTACAGCCGTTCCAAGCACCACGCCACCTTGTAAATCATAAACCGGGTAACTATTGTAAACTCCCCTTTTCCCGGAGGTTGTTCCAAGGGCAAGGTAGATGGCAGGTTTTCCTGAAACGGCCTCTTTGAAATAAGGTCTGAAACTAAAATCTTTGCCGACAAAACTATCTTTTTCCAAGCGGTTGCTGGATGCAACGGTTATTCCACGCCGGTCCATCAAATAACAGACATCAGCTTCCAGGGTCGCCTGGAAATGATCAAGAATGGCATTGGCCCGCCGTATGGATTCCGGGCCAGGTTCTGCCAAAGCCCTGCTTAACGGCTCCATGCCAGCCAGGGTAACAACGGTTTTGTTGTTTTCGGACAAAAATGCTGCCAGGCTCTTTTGAATCAGGGCAGCTTGCTGAACGACCTGCCGGCGGGCATTCTGGTAAGCTGCCTGGCGCAGTGATGTATAGTAGAGAAAACCGCCTATGGACGCCGAAACAAAGGCCAGGAATGAAAGAACCAGCAGAATCGGCCTTAGGCGCATAATGAATCAAATACCAAGGTAAGCTTCTTTGACGTGCTCGTCGGCCATAAGTTCATCGCCTGTACCGGACAGGGTAATCCTGCCGTTTTCAAGTACATAGGCCCGATGACACATGGACAGGGTCTGGTTGACGTTTTGTTCCACCAGAAGTACGGTGACCCCTTCCTGATTGACCCGTTTTACCAGGTTGAAAATATCCTGGACCAGCAAGGGAGACAAGCCAAGGGAAGGCTCATCAAACATCATCAGTCGCGGCAAAGACATGACCCCACGTCCCACGGCCAGCATCTGCTGTTCACCGCCCGAGAGGGTTCCCGCCAGTTGCTTGCGCCGTTCCTTGAGCCTGGGGAAAAGCTCATACGCATAATCCAGGGTCTGGTATCGCTTCTTTTTGGCTTGCCCGTAAAGTGACCCCATTATTAAATTTTCCTCGACCGTCATATCAGGAAAAAGTCGGCGGCCCTCGGGAATATGAACCACTCCCTGTTCGATTATCTTGTTAGGGGGCAGCTTGTCCAGGCGCATGCCCTCAAACTCGATGGTCCCGCTCAACGGTGTAAGCAACGAAGAAATCGTTTTCAGGGTCGTTGACTTGCCGGCACCGTTGGCACCTACCAGGACGACTATTTCGCCTTCCTTAACCTCGAAACTTACATCCCAGAGAACCTGCAAATCTCCGTAAGAAACATTGATAGAATTTACCCTAAGCATGTTTTTCTCCCAGGTAGGCCTCGATAACCGCCTTGTCATTGGCTACTTGTTCCGGTGTACCTTCGGCAATCGTCTGTCCGAAATTAATGGCATGAATTCGGTCGGAAATGGACATGACCACCTTCATGATATGCTCAACCACAAGGATGCTGGTACCTGTGTCACGTATACGTCGGATCAGGTCGATGGCCTCATCAAGCTCTGACGGGTTCAAACCGGCAGCAGTTTCGTCAAGCAGCAAAAGTTTCGGATCAGTAGCCAGAGCCCGTGCAATTTCCAGCCTTTTACGTCCACCAATGGGCAGGCTCCTGGCCAGCTTGTCCTTTTCCCCCAGGAGGTTACAGAATTCCAACACTTCAAGGGCTTTCTGGCGGGCTTCATGGATACTGTTTATCCGGCAGAAACTGGAAGCCGTAACATTATCCAGAACCGTCATTCGTTTAAGGGGTTTGACTACCTGGAATGTCCGGCCTATGCCCAGTTGGCATATTTTATGGGTTTTCAGGCCGTTTAAACTTTTACCCAGGAAGACAATTTCGCCAGAAGTTATGGGAAAAAACTGGTTAATACAGTTGAAAATTGTTGTTTTCCCGGCACCGTTTGGACCTATCAAGCTGACGATCTCACCTTCTTCCACATGGAAACTAACATTGTTGACCGCCGTCAACCCCCTAAAAGACTTGGTAAGATTTTTGATCTCAAGCAAAGCCATTCTTACCTCTTTGTGTCTTAACCAGCCGTGCGCTTTGATCGCAAAACAAGCCGTTTAATAGTTGCCCAATCACCAACGATACCGTTGGGCAAATACATAATCACGAAAATCACCAAAAGGCCGAAAGCCAGGGCATGGGCCTGGCTGATCCACTTGGGAGCCATCCCGAAAAACGAACTGCGGAAAGTTTCCTGCAAGCCCACCATGATAAAAGCGCCGACGGCAGGGCCCCAAATTGTGGCAACGCCTCCCACGATTCCGACCAAAATGGCCATTATGGAAATAAAATGGAGAGAAAAAACCACTTCCGGGTCGATAAATGCCATATAGTTCATGTAAAAGGCGCCGGCCATTCCGGTGAAAAAAGCGCTTACCAGTAAGGAAATATTTTTATAAAGGGTGGTGTTGATACCCATGGACTCGGCAGCATCCTGATCTTCGCGAATGGAAACAAAGTAATAACCCCACTTGGATTTCATTATACGATCAATCACCAGGATACAGGCCACCGCCAGGAACAGGACAATATAATAGTAGGGCAGTTTGCTTTTAAACGACTGGATAATGAGAATACCTACCATTCCCTCAGTCAGACTTTCCCAGTTGGTAGCTATCAGCCTTACAATTTCCCCGCCGGCCAGGGTTGCCAGCGCAAAGTAAGGCCCCCGCAAGCGGAAACATACCCAGCCGACAAACAATCCCACAAGCATGGCCACAAAACCGCCGAAAAGCATCCCCCACCATGCCGAAAGACCCAGGTGGATGGGAAACAGTCCTGCAGTGTAGGCTCCGACGCCGAAAAAAATTGCATGGCCGAATGAAACCTGTCCGGTATAACCTGCCAGCAGGTTCCAGGACGATCCGATGATAACCCACATCAGGCTTATAATCACCAAGTGCTGATAATAGGGAGACTGGATCACCAGGGGAAAAACCAGGGCCGCAACGGCCAGCAGACCCCACAAAATTGTCTTTTTTTGCATAGCTGCCTCTCAAGCTAAACTTGAAACCGCTCGCGTCATATCTTTGTAAGTCGTTTCAAACCTCCCGGCAGGAAGATCAGCACCAGGACGAATATGACGAAACCGACCATCTCCTTGTATCCCATGCCGATATATGTGGCGCCCAGCGATTCTGCTATCCCGAGGACAATGCCTCCGACGATTGCGCCCACCGTGGAGCCAAGCCCCCCCAGGATGGTGATGACAAAGGCTTTGAGGGTGAATGCTCCCCCTATGTCCGGAAAGAGGTAAAAAATCGGCATCAGCAGCACACCGGCAGCTGCCACCAGTGCTGAACCAATGCCGAAGGTAATGATCGTAATCCGGCTGCTGTTGATACCCATCAGGGTTGCGGCCTCGCTGTCCTGGGCTGTTGCCCTGATAGACCGCCCCAGGTCCGTTTTCAATAAAAACCAAAACAGCAGAGCGGTAAAAAAAAGAGCAAAGCCGAAGGCAATGCACATGGGAACGTTGAAGGAAATCCCGCCTATAAAGATGGCCGACGAACTGTAAGATGTTTTGACAGTCTTGTAATCCGAGGAAAAGATAAAGCGTGCGATCTCGGTCAGCACCATTCCAATACCCACGGTCATCAGGACCTGGTTTTCAGGCAAAATAGACTCGACCTTGATCAGGGGATTGAGCAGGGTCTTCTGGATGAAAGCTCCCAGCAAAAAAAGGGCTGGCATAGCCACTAAAAGGGACAGGTAAGGATCCATATGGAAAAAATATGACAAGACAAAGGTGATATACATAGCCACCATCATGAGTTGGCCATGGGCCAGGTTGATGATACCCATCACCCCCATGATCAGCGTCATACCTATCCCTATCATGCTGTAAATGCCGCCGATGAGGACCCCTGATACAATAGTTTGGATAAAAACATCCATGGGCTGTCCTTTCACAACTGCTTACGGAAACCCGGAATGCTGGCTTCCTTTCGCTGCGAGGGCTGCTGTATACATTAGTTGTGAACTGCCGCAGTCAAAGTGACCGCGGCAGTTCTTTTTTTATTAGTATCCCCAGACTTTAAGCCAATTTACAGGATATTTAAATGGCTTGGTAGCATGATCCTTTGGCCAGACAAGTTCCAGTTTGCCGTCGATCCATTGGACTACATAGGTGGCTGCCTTGTTTTGATTTTTCATTTTACCCCAGGTGGTAAACTTTACCGGACCGAAAACTGTCATCATATCAGTTGCATCAAGGGCGGCTTTGATATCGGTGTTTTTAAATGATTTGGCCCTTTTCAGAACGTCAGCAATCACATAACAGGCAGCATAGGCCTCTGCCCCATGGTAATCCACGGATTTGTTATATTTTGCCTTGAACTTTTTGTAAAAATCCATGGCTCCCGGGAAGGGCAGTACCTGGTGCCAAAGGGTGGCTGAAATTACGTAATTGGAGGCAACCCCGGCGTTTTCCTTAAACTCGGGCATGGTGAACCCGGCCGCCCCACCAATGAACATTTTAGGAGTCAGCTTCAGCTCCTTGGCCTGCTTCATCAGCAAAGAAGCATCCATTATATAGGAAATCATGTAGATTATATCCGGATTTTTCTGCTTGACCCGCGTAAGCACCGGCTTGAAGTCAATTCCGCCATGCTCATAGCCCTCTTTCAGCACAACCTTAAAACCGAGCTTGTTACAGGTCTTTTCAAATTTTTTGGCTCCCTTTGTGCCGAAAAGTGAATTTTCGTGCAATATGGCAACGGTTTTGGGTTTAATCACCTTAGTCAGTAACGATTCAACAGCACTGGCATACTGGGATACCGGTGGGTTTAGACGATATATCCAGGTCCATCCAGAGGTAGTAATCTTGTCCGCGGAACCGGTGTTAACCAAAAACGGCATACTGTTCTGCTGGCAAACCCCGGCTGTTGCATAAGTTACCGAACTGCTGTAACCACCGCCGATCATGACCACTTTATCCTTGGTGATCAGTTTTTCGACCACTGAACGCCCTACTTCGGGCCGGCCGGTGGTATCCTCGATTAAAAGTTCCAGCTTCTTACCATTTATCCCTCCGGCCGCATTGATCTCCTGCTGAGCCATGAGAAAGGCATCGCGTTCGATTTCACCAAATTTCGCAAGAGAGCCGGTGGTTGGAAGGACCACACCAACTTTAACCGAACCCTGGGCAAATGCCATACCACTTAGCCCGATAGTGATCGCAAAAACAAAACAGAAAACAAGGGTGAGTTTTTTCATGGTATTTCTCCTCCTGCCGCTTGGATGGTTGGACTTAAAAATTGACCTGATACCTCCACCTCATAAAAAGGGGTTGGGAATTACTTTCCATCAGCTATTTAAACTCTTATATCATAGGCGTCTGATCCTGGATCCATTAAACGGGAATTAGAAAATAGAATGGAGTTTTTCAGCCAGTCACAATTGCTTAATAATAAAAAAGAATTATTATTGTAGAAAATATTTTTCTCGCGCTCAAAAAATATCAAAATACACCAAAGCTATCTATGCCCATCCGGGTCTGAACCATTTTTGAACAGCCAAGCCACTTCGAATTGATATGGATCAACTCTGCAACTAAATGACAGGAAAAAATCATCTTGTCTACACCGCCGGTGAACTGCCTTCAAATAAAGGTTAATTTATTAAACCAAAATCAATTAATTTGCTGAAGTTGAAAAAATGACAGAAACAGGCAGAACTGTCAAGGATTGATGGTTCTTCTTTTGTACGAAGTGTGGTATCGGCTGAGATAGGAATCGGAAGCGACATTTTTCCTGTAGCCGCAAGGACAAAGCCGATATGTTAATTTCGGCAACATGGTTTGCAGCCAAGCAAAAGACAATTCACGGCTATATCATTCGCATTCAAACAGCAATGCGATCCAGATAGTTTAGAATCGACCTTAGTCGGCTACATGTCCAGCTTGAAAAACTGCTCCGGTTCGGTTATCGTCCCCGGCTTTTTTGTGTGTTCGGTGGGTACAGTGCCTTCTTTGAAGCACTCAAAAATAGTCTTTTTGGATTCCGGTATTGGTAACAGGCCGGTTTCAGCATCGATTTTGGCAAAAACCACACCATCAGGCACCTGGAAAACCCTGACAGGTTCATTTTTTAAAATTTCCTGCATGAAACCGAGAAAAATAGGACTTGCAGCCCGGGAACCGGTTTCGCCCTTGCCCAGTGAGCGTTCCTGGTCAAAACCTACCCAGACCCCGGTAATATAACGGGGAGTGTAACCCACAAACCAGGCATCGTGAAGGTTGTTGGTAGTGCCTGTTTTCCCGGCAACCGGCCTTTTCAAAGCACGAACCCGTCGTCCGGTACCGTTTTTGACAACCCCTTCCAGCAGGCTTGTCATGATGTAAGCCGTACTGGCCTCGATGACCTGCTTGCGTTCAGGGCTCATCTCTTCCAGGATCTGACCGTTGCGATCAAGTATCTTGGTTACGAAAACCGGCTCGATCAGATATCCCTGGTTGGCAAAAACCGAGTAGGCCTTGACGATCTCAAGCAGGCTCACACCAGAAGAACCCAGGGCTATGGAAAGGTCACGGTTGATCTCTGATTCAATGCCCAGCTTACGGGCGTAATCAATCACGTAGTCAATACCTATATCCTGAAGAATCTTGATGGTAACAACATTACGTGATCTTGCCAGGGCCTCCCGCAAGAGCGTCGGGCCGTAAAACTTTTTCCCGTAGTTCCGTGGTTTCCAGGTAAAATCATGGCTTTTGTCTTCCAGCACTATGGGTGAATCTACAATCACTGTGGCCGGGGTATAACCCTTGTCAAGGGCTGCGGCATAGATTATCGGCTTGAAAGCCGAACCCGGCTGGCGCCGTGACTGAATGGCGCGGTTGAACTGGCTCGAGGTAAAATCCCGTCCACCGATCATCACCTTGACCAGACCGGTACCGGCTTCAAGGCAAATCAGAGCTGCCTGGGCCTCGGGTGTTTGATAAAGTTCAACGTCCCAGGGCTTGTCCCCATCGTTTAACGCTTTTATACGCACCTGGATGACATCGCCCTTACTTAAGACCTGACTTGGATTTTTGACCTTTGTTTCCCAGTAACCTACTTCCGGATCTGGTTTGCGGGCCCACAACATGGTCTTGAACTTGATTATGCCGTGCTGGCCGCCCAAGCGTACAATCACTTTGCCGGTTTTGTCATCAACTTCAATTACCACAGCTTTAACTATATCACCGACTGATGGTGGTTTCTTGTCCAGCTCTTGTTGCAGCTCAAGTGCAAAATTCTCTATCTGTTCCACATCAAGGTGTGACAGAGGTCCCCTGTAACCCTGTCGTCGGTCGAGTTCTTCCAGGCCCTTGACTACCTGCCGGCGGGCAATCTTCTGCATCTCCAGGTTAACTGCGGCATAAATCTGTAACCCCTCGGTGTAGAGCGCTTTGCGGCCATATTTTTTCTCGACATAACGCCGAATATGTTCAGTATAAACAGGGACCTTTTCCAAATAAAGATTGCGGCGGGGCTTGATGTCAAGTTCGGTTTTTATGGCCTCACTGGCTTCTAGATTGGTGATATATCCTTCTTCCACCATTCTGTTGAGAACATAAATCTGGCGCTGGCGGGCCCGCTCGGGATGACGAAAAGGAGAATACCGACTCGGAGCCTGGGGAAGCCCGGCCAGCATGGCACACTCGGCCAGGTTCAACTGATCCACAGTCTTGCCGAAATAGTTTTCGGCTGCCGCAGCCACCCCATAGGCGCCATGCCCCAGGTAAATCTGGTTTAAATAAAGATATAAAATTTCATCCTTGGAAAAAGTTTTGTCAAGACGGTAGGCCAGGATCGCTTCCTTGATTTTTCGCTCATAACTACGCTCAGGAGAAAGAAAAAAAGACTTAGTAACCTGTTGGGTAATGGTGCTGCCTCCCTGAACAATCGTTCCGGCTTCCAGATTTTTAAAAAAAGCACGCATTATGCTCAAAAAATCAATTCCCTTGTGCCGGTAAAAACGGGCATCCTCGGCAGCTATAAAAGCCTGCTTAAGTCTTTCCGGGATCTTCTCAAGCGGCACAACTATTCGCCGCTCTTCGAAAAACTCGGCTATCTTCTGGCCATCTTCTGAATAAACCGATGTGATTACCGGGGGCTGGTAATCTTTCAATGAACCTATCTGCGGTAAATCCCGGCCCAAATATACAAACAGACCCACCGTGGCCACTACTGCCACCAACATACAAAACAACACCATCCACAATGACCACTTAATTATCCGGGCCAAAACACCGTGCTGCTTGCGAGCCCTTTTTTTAAGGATTTGCGAAGTTGATTTTTGTCGCGCCATGCCAAAAACCTCCCCCGCCTGTTTCTTGCTGGCGGGATTTCTTAAAAACAATGTTTCAGCAACTACCAGATATGAATTGGCGAAGCAAGGCCATGAAAAACATGATCATGTAAATCATACATACTTGCCGGGGTCAAAAATTTATTTGACTCCCTTGACAATTACGGTTACAGCTTGCCATTTGATTAATATCAACAGTCTTGCAAACGGCCATAAAAACAACAGGAATATAATTGTCGAAAAGACAAGGATTAACAATGGTTGAACTAAACTTTGAAAAATTGAACGGTCTTGTACCGGCGGTTGCCCAGGATATCGAAACCGGTGAAGTCCTGATGGTGGCTTTTATGAACCGTCAGGCATGGGAAAAAACCCTGTCTACGGGTAAAGCGACATATTACAGCCGCAGCCGCAACACCCTGTGGACCAAAGGCTTGACATCTGGTAATGTCCAGATTGTCAAGGAAATCCGAATCGACTGTGATGACGACACTGTATTGCTCAAGGTTCAGCAGGTTGGCGGAGCTGCTTGCCATACCGGGCATCGAAGTTGTTTCCATAAAATTTACGCAGACGGACATCTGGTAATCAAGGATAAACCGGTTTTTGATCCCAAGGAGGTTTACAAGTAATGCAACCTATCCTGAAACTCGGTATTCCCAAGGGCAGCCTGCAAAACGCCACAATTGCCTTGTTCAAAAGGTCGGGCTGGACAATTAACGTCAACGGACGCAGCTATTTTCCGGAAATCAACGATTCTACACTTGCTTGTGCCATTTGCCGGGCACAGGAAATGTCACGTTACGTGGAAAACGGAACCCTGGATGCGGGTTTGACCGGCAAAGACTGGATTGCTGAAAACCAGTCCAACGTCCACGTGGTGACTGATCTTGTATATTCAAAGGTCAGTTCCCGTCCTGCCCGTTGGGTATTGGCGGTTCCATATGATTCCGGCATAAAAAAGCTTGAAGACCTCGACGGCAAAAAAATCGCAACCGAACTTGTTGAGTTTACAAAACGATATTTTGCAGAACGCCAAATCAGTGTGAAGGTAGAATTTTCCTGGGGTGCTACAGAAGCCAAGGTGGTCTCCGGCCTGGCTGACGCCATTGTAGAAGTTACTGAAACCGGCAGCACCATCAAGGCCCACGGGTTGCGGATCATCCATGAGCTGATGCAGACCAACACCCAACTTATTGCCAACCATGAGGCCTGGCAGGATGCTGCCAAAAAGGAAAAAATAGAACAGATAGCCCTGCTGTTGAAGGGCGCACTTGTCGGGGAAAAACTGGTGGGCCTGAAAATGAACGTGCCCAGGGATGCTCTAGACACCATAGTAAAGCTTTTACCGAGCCTGAATGCACCAACGGTCGCTTCCCTGTATCAGTCAGAATGGTTTTCGGTAGAAAGTGTTGTCGATTCCAGCGTAGTCCGAGACCTTATTCCCCGGTTGCTCAAAGCCGGTGCCGAAGGTATAATCGAGTATCCCCTCAACAAAGTGGTATAATAATAAGGGACCTGGCAGCATGTTGGCAAAACGCACAAAAGACCTGACTTCTTTTATCGTCATGGACGTGCTTGAAAAAGCCTGTGAATTGGAAGCCAACGGGGCGAACGTT
>JALVQM010000317.1 GCA_027025615.1 Desulfobacteraceae bacterium
GGCAGGAAGTCCTTACAAAGCAGATGGTGCTTGAAGGAGTACTGGCCATTCAGGCTGGTGATAACCATCGTATAGTTGAGCAGAAGCTCAAGGCTTTCATTGCTCCAAGCCTAAGAGCGGCTACAGGTAATTAAATGGCCAGAAGTTTAAACAAAAAACGTAAGAGTGAATTTCGCCCGAACGACAACTCTGGTGGATGGGAAATAGTTTATACCGGATTTATCCTTATTCTTTTGTGTTTTTTCATAATGCTTACATCATTTGCGTCATTGAATCAGTCAAAAATTACCCGTTTTGCCCGTTCCTTTTCAGCAGCTGTTAGCATTTTGGGAGGTGGTATAAGTGCTGAAAATGGAGAAACAGTTTTATTTGAACCTGGCCAGATTGTTCACAAAAATGCGCAGCTGGCAAAATTATTCCAAAAAATACAAATCGTGGCCAGTATGAATGGACTTTCTCCGGACATGATAACTCTTACGGAAAGAGGAGTTATACTTACACTGGAAGGTGCACTGGTTTTTGAATCGGGGAAAGCAACCATCACCAGCAATGCAAAAAAAGTATTGGATAAAGTTGCGGCTGTCATAAAACAGGTACCGGTTACTGTCAGAATAGAAGGCCATACCGACAATCTTCCAATAAAGTCCGGCTCATATCCATCTAACTGGGAGCTTTCTACAGCCAGGGCGACAAATGTATTGCGCTATCTTTTACAAAGGCACAGCATTGCTCCGTCGAGAATGTTCGCTGTAGGGTTTGGCCCTTATCATCCCGTAGTCGGAAACGATGACGAAATGTCTCGTAAAAAAAATCGAAGGGTTGAATTCGTTTTTGATCTTAACAATGTCCCTGTAAAGAGCGGTATAAAAAATGCGATACAAAAAAAGTAAGATAGAATCGCAAAATAACGGTACAGGGTGGCTTACAACCTTTAATGATATGATTACTTTGTTAATGGTATTTTTTGTCCTACTGTTTACCATGGGCAGCCTGGACGTCAAAAGAGTAAAACATTTTCAAAATGCCCTTCAAAGCGCAATAGGCGTTCTTAAACAGGGTTCTCATGTGAATATCGGTATTATGCAGGAACTTGAATGGAATGATGAAGATATTAAGCGTGCCAGAGAACTAGCCCAGCAAGAGGTCCAGAAGAAACAGGCGCAGTATTATGAACTGTTAAAGGAACAATTTGGTAATATGGCTAAGCTGACCAGGAATAACATAAGACTTACCCTGGAAGATGAATTATTATTTCCGGCAGCTGGAGCAGCGTTGACACCGTCAGGGAAAATGTTTCTCGATAAGGTAATTAAGATGCTGAAAAGAACCAACATGTACGTGCGCATAGAGGGGCATACTGATAATTTGCCGATTTCTACTGTGAATTTTCCTTCCAATTGGGAATTATCAACAACAAGAGCAGTAAATGTAGTTAAATACATGATAAAAAAAGGGATAGATCCAGCCAGGCTTTCTGCTGCAGGCTATGGAGCTGTAAAACCGGTGGCCCAAAACAGCACTGCATCCGGTAGAGCCAGGAATAGACGAGTAGAAATTGTGTTGAGTCCAACTTTGTGAAGAATATAGTGCGAGCTTAATAATTGAAATCAGGGAGGCTTAAAACATGTCTAGCAAAATGCTGATCATTATTTTAGCCGTAGTATTTTTAATGATGGCTATGATGGGAGCTGGTTTTTTCTTAATGTGGAACAAGATGTCATCTGCTGTGGCCCAGGTGCAGACCACAACAGAGCCGGAAGCTGAAGAAAAGGTTAGTGAAGAAGATATTTTCGGGCCGTTATTTAAATTAGACACTTTGATAGTGAATCTTGCTGACAAGGGCGGGAAACGCTATTTGCGTGTTACAATGGAGCTTGAAGTATCATCCCAGGAAGCAGTCGTGGAAATTGAAAAAAGAATGCCGATGATAAGAGACAGTATCTTGATGATTTTGCCTTCCAAGACATATGCAGAAATAAGTACAACCGAGGGAAAAATAGCTCTAAGAAATGAACTAATGACTAAGATAAACGAGATGCTCCATCAGGGTAGCGTAAAAAATATTTATTTCACAGAATTTGTCGTTCAGTAAACGGATTAGATATGGCCGAACAGATACTATCTCAGGAAGAGATTGACGCCCTGCTTAATGCAATGGACAGCGGCGAGGTTGATCTTGATCAAAAAGATGATAAAGCAGATAATGTTACGGTCAAACCATATGATTTGACTGCCCAGGCACTGACCCTAAGAGACCAGTTTGATGCCCTCGACGAGGTATATGACAAATTTGTAAATATCTTAAACTCCTCCCTGACATCTTCTCTCCAACGAACAATAGGAGTTAAGCTTTCATCCAAGGAAATTGTAAAATTCGGTGAATTTCTGCAGGCTTTCGCCAATCCGACAGGATTTGTGATTTACTCAATGAAACCATTGATAGGTTCAGCCATGCTTGCAATGGAACCAAAGCTGGGTTTTTCCTTGATTGATTGTATGTTTGGCGGAGAGGGAAAGCCTCTGCCAAAAATACGTGAATTTACAGAAATTGAGAAACACATGCTCAGCAAGATTTATCATACTATTCTCCACGACCTGGAAATGGCATGGAAGGTCGCGTACGAGATTAAAATAGATATCAAAAAGACTGAAACAAAACCTGAGTTTGTAAACCTGGTGAGTCCAAGCGATTTAGTGCTGGCATTTGTTTTTGAAATAAGTGGTGAGCATTTCAGTGGAAATATCCATATATGCACGCCATATTTGATGCTTGAACCTATAAAAGACAAGCTATCATCTCGCTACTTGAGAGAGAAAGACAGGGCGCATGTCTTTAGGGATCAATTGGGTAAATTGCTGAGAGACACCAGCCTGAACCTTGTGGCAGAGCTTGGAACAACAGTTTACTCCATACGGGATATTCTGGAACTAGAGATCGGTGATATAATAAGGCTGCCTACCGGCCCCAAAGAGCCTGTAATAATAAATGTAGAAAAAGTACCTAAATATTTTGGCATGCCTGGAGTAATGAATGGTAGCAAAGCGGTGAAAATAACGGGGTTAATCCATAATAATGATGATGGAGAATAATGATGACTTCGGAAGGTAAAAATATGGAGGCAACAGCTCAGGACATCCAGGAAACACAGGTGGATGGTCCCGGGACTGTTGAAAATGTACCTGATGATGACCAGGGAAAGGAAAATTTCGCTTTTGACAACCTGAATGGTAAAACTCAGGGGCAGGCCGAACGCGACCTGGATTTTATTTTAGATATTCCGCTCGAGATTACAGTTGAATTGGGACGAACAAAGATGTTGATAAACGATTTGCTGAAACTTGGGCAAGGCTCGATAATAGAACTTCCGAAACCGGCGGGTGATACCCTGGAAATTTTCGCCAACAACAGGTTGATTGCCAAAGGAGACGTGGTTGTGGTGAATGAAAAATACGGCATAAGACTGACCGAAGTTATCAGTACTGTTAAGCGATTGGAGAAGTTGAAATGAATCCGGTGCCGGATATGTCTTTTCCGATTATAAAAATGCTGGCTGCCTTGATGCTGGTAATTGGACTATTAGTCATAATTGGGCGCATGATAAAATCTGGACGGTTCGGCCGGGCATTTTCAGCCAACCATACCTTGAGGTTGGTTGGTGCAATGCCATTGGGAATGAAAAAGTCCATTGCCCTGGTGAAAGTAGCTGACCGTATTTTAATAATTGGAATCGGTGGAGAAAGACTGCAGTTGCTCGACACTGTAGACGACCCGCATCAGGTGGAAATCATGGAGCAGGGCAGGGATGGTTCTGAGAAAAGCTTTGGAGGCTGTTTGAAAAAGATTATTGGACAACAAAACCGACCTGATAAATGCCGCAATACTGAGCAATAGGGCAAATGTTAAAAAGTATGATAAAAATAGTCATAATAACCGCTTTGGCTGGTATGTTAATGTTAACAGCATTTGGCGGGACCAATCTGGCCATTGCCCAGGATGGCGGCATGCCGTCATCATTTATCAGTCTTGAAATGAAAAACAGCGATGATCCAGGGAAAGTCAGCGTAGTAATGCAGATATTTGTTTTACTGACCGTGCTTTCCCTGGCACCGGCAATCCTGATAATGCTGACTTCATTTACAAGAATAACCATAGTACTTTCACTGTTGCGCCAGGCATTGGGGTCACATCAGTTGCCACCAAATCAAATTATAATTGGTCTTTCCTTGTTTTTGACCTTTTTCATTATGGCTCCAGTCTGGCAAAAAGCAAACCAGGACGCCCTCCAGCCTTATCTGCAACACAAGATTAGCTCGGCAGAAGCTTTTAGTGCTGCCATGCGTCCTGTGCGCAAGTTTATGATCAGCCAAACAAGACAAAAGGACCTGGCATTGATGATCGAAGTTGCCAAGCTTAAGAAGCCCGAAAATTTCGAAGCTGTTCCAAACCACATTTTGATCCCGGCCTTCGTCATAAGCGAACTGAAGACAGCTTTTCAAATTGGATTCCTGTTATATCTTCCATTTTTAATAATAGACATGGTGGTTGCCAGTGTTTTGCTTTCAATGGGTATGATGATGCTACCGCCTGTAATGGTTTCCTTGCCATTCAAATTAATGATTTTCGTTTTGGCCGATGGTTGGTACTTGATCGTTGGCTCACTTGTAAAAGGTTTTAGCGGTTGATTCAGGAGGTATCATGACACCGGAATTTGTAATCAGTATTTTCATGGAAGCCATCAAGACTACTATTTTCCTTGCAGGGCCTATTCTATCAGTCGGCCTGGCTGTAGGTATTCTGGTGAGCATTTTTCAAGCTGCAACTCAAATCAATGAAATGACATTGGTATTTGTCCCTAAAATGCTGGCAGTGGCGGTTGCCGTGTTGGTGTTTTTCCCCTGGATGCTTAAAATGATCACAACTTTTACCGAAAAACTTATTATAAACCTGCCAATGTATATTCATTAAACACTTTTTCAATGGGATTTGCTGCCCATGGTGTCCTTAAGTTTCCCTATTGAGTATCTTCATTCTTTTATGCTGGTTTTTGCCAGGGTAGCTTCTGTCTTGTTTGTTATTCCTTTTTTGGATTCTAGAAGTGTACCAGTGATTTTCAAGGCTGGATTGGCTCTTGCTGTAAGCATCATGGTTTTCAATCAGGTCAGAATTGATCTTGGCGTTTTCCCATCTTCCGTATTCTCTTTGTTTATCATGATTGCCAGTGAAGTTGTTTTGGGTTTAACAATTGGCTTCCTAGTAAAATTGATCTTCTCCGGAATCCAACTCGCTGGCCAGTTGTCTGGTTTCCAGATGGGATTTGCAATTGCCAATGTGGTCGATCCTGCATCAAGTCTTCAAATACCAATTCTGGCCCAGTTTCTGAATTTGTTCGCCATGATGCTGTTTCTGGTTACCGATATGCATTACTGGTTTTTCAAGGCGATGGTAGACAGTTTTGCGATTATGCCTCCCATGCAGGTTCATTTCGGTCAGGGGATTGTCAATCAGATGCTCAAAGCCGGAGCGGAAATTTTCATCATTGCTTTAAGAGTGGGGGCTCCGGTAATTGTCGCCCTTATACTTACTCATGTAGCCCTTGGTCTCATGGCTCGTACCGTACCGCAGATGCAGGTTTTCATTGTGGCCATGCCGCTGCAGATTGTAGTTGGAATAGTTTTTTTGGGATTGAGCCTACCGTACCTGGCCTCTTTTCTGAACAACCTGTTCATTAACATGGGGCAATCTATACTGAGTTTGCTGGCTAATTTCTGAATGATTAACCAGGAGAATTCCTTTATTATTTACCGAAAGTAGAATTTATGTCCGCAGGATACGATCAGGACAAGACAGAGCCGGCGACACCCAAAAAACGGCGTGAATCACGCAAAAAGGGACAGGTGGCTCTGAGTCGTGAGATCCCTACGGTAATGATACTATTTGCAGGCATCATTTTCTTTCTATGGGCAGGCGGATGGCTTTTTAATAATCTGGTAAGTTTTACACGTGATGTCTTGCGCACTATAAGTTACTTTGAGCTTAAGCCACAAAGCACTTCGGCTCTTTTTTGGCAGATATTCTACAGGACAATTCCTCTGATCCTTCCATTGATGGGAGCTGTTGCGATTGCAGGTGTCATCGGCAATGTGGTTCAAATAGGGTTTATGGTGACAGGCGAGCCCCTTACCCCAAAACTTGATAAACTGAATCCCATTAATGGTTTTAAACGATTGTTTTCAATGCGCTCACTGGCTGAGCTGGTAAAATCCATTTTCAAAGTTATAATTATCGGTGTGGTTGGGACTTTGGCGCTGCACAAAATTGTAGACCAGGTCCCGGCTCTTGTACAGCTGGACGTTGCTTCTTTGTTACGGTTTATCGGTAATAGTGCGTTTTTGATTTGCCTGTATACAGCTCTTGTTCTGATTGTGCTGGCTGCAGCGGATTATGTCTTTCAGCGTTGGCAACATGAACGCGATCTCAGGATGACCAAACAAGAAGTCAAAGATGAATTCAAGCAACGTGAAGGTGATCCAACGGTCAAAGCCCGAATTCGTTCGGCTCAAAGAGAAATGGCCATGCGCAGAATGATGGCTGAGGCGGCTGAAGCCACAGTCGTTATAACAAACCCAACCCATCTTGCTATTGCCTTGAAGTATGACAGTCAGCTTCCGGCACCACAAGTGGTGGCAAAGGGTGCGGGACATGTTGCCGAACGAATCAAAGCCGTGGCCAGAGAGAACAACGTTCCTGTTGTTGAACAGAAACCCCTGGCCAGAGCATTGTATTCAATGGTTGAAATAGACCAGTACATCCCGGCGGAATTGTACAGAGCTGTAGCAGAAGTGCTGGCATACGTTTACCGAATTAAGCAAGGTGCGTCTTCCGGCACGGCGAATATTTGACGCCAGTGACAAAATATCCCCCATCCTTTCCGAATTATTAAACAAAGTAATATCGTAATAATTAAAAAATTGTGTAGGTACAGGTGGTTATGTTGGGACATAAGCTGCATTTCCTGAAATGTCACAGCAGGCATGAAATGTGCACAACAATAAGCTGCTAAGTAAAATTATATAAAAATGGATGGGACATGGAGCTAGCTGAAAGCAAAATTGGATTCGGAAGACTTTCCTTAATTCTGGACAATACAGATATATTTATGGGATTTGCCGCCATGTGTATCCTGATGGTCATGGTAATTCCTATCCCGCCGATTCTTCTGGATTTGTTCCTCACTTTTAATATCACTTTTGCTCTTGTGATCTTGCTGGTGGGAATGTACGTAATGAATCCACTGGAACTCTCATCATTTCCATCTATACTTCTGCTGGCAACTCTTTTCAGGCTTTCGTTAAATGTAGCTTCAACTAGAATGATTCTTTTACATGGAGGCGAGGGAACTTTAGCGGCCGGCAAAGTTATAAAAGCGTTCGGGAGTTTCGTTGTCGGTGGGAATTATGTTGTGGGAGTCATCGTTTTCCTTATCCTCGTGGTAGTAAATTTTGTCGTTATAACCAAGGGAGCGGGAAGAATTGCGGAAGTTGCCGCCCGTTTTACCCTTGATGCCATGCCCGGTAAACAAATGAGTATCGACGCGGACCTGAATGCCGGTTTGATAGATGAAAATGAAGCCAGGCGCAGACGGGAACAAATAGCCAGGGAGTCTGAATATTACGGGGCCATGGACGGTGCCAACAAGTTTGTTCGTGGAGATGCCATAGCCGGAATAATTATTACCTTGATAAACATTGTTGCCGGTTTTGCAATTGGCGTGCTGCAAAACGGCATGTCTTTCGGTCAAGCTGCTCAGACGTATACCTTGCTTACTGTTGGAGACGGCCTTGTCAGCCAGGTGCCTGCATTGATCATATCTACGGCAGCAGGTATTGTTGTAAGCCGTGCTGGATCTGACAGCGGTTTGGGCAAAGAAATAGCCTCCCAATTGCTTTTTCAACCGAGAGCAGTAGGTGTTGCTTCTGTAATTCTTTTCGGTTTTGGTCTTATCCCCGGGCTGCCTACATTTCCTTTCTTTTTATTGGGGGGACTGAGTGGCCTGGTTGCCTATCTTGTTTTTCAAACCGATAAAAAGGATCATATTTCGGAAACAGGCAGCCAGGAAACTGATGGGGAACAAGAAGATGATGGAGAACAAATTTTTCACCCGCTTCCTCCGCTTGATACCCTGGGACTTGAAGTTGGGTATGGATTGATACCATTGGTGGATGTTGAACAAGACGGTCAGCTTTTAGACAGAATAAAGTCGATAAGGCGACAGATAGCACAGGAGATAGGAATCGTAGTACCGTCAATTCATATTCAGGACAACATGCAATTAAAACCCGGACAGTATCGCATTAAACTAAAAGGGGTCGAGGTTGCTGCAGGTGACTTGATGATAAATTACCATTTGGCTATGAGTCCCACCCCCGGCATAGATCCTCTCGACGGCATCCCGACCAAGGAACCAACATATGGCCTGGACGCTTACTGGATCAAGGAAAAAGACAGGGAAGAAGCAATGGCCAAAGGCTACACCGTCGTAGATTTGGCCACAGTTCTGACTACACATTTGTCTGAAATAATACGCCGTCATGCTCATGAACTATTGGGGCGCCAAGAGGCTCAACAATTACTTGATGCTATAAAAGAAACTCACCCCAAGGTGGTAGAGGAACTAGTGCCAAACCAGTTGACCCTGGGAGGGGTTGTCAAGGTCTTGCAAAACTTGCTTAAAGAACAGGTGCCCATCAGGGATTTACTTACCATTTTGGAAGTATTGGCCGACTGGGCTCCACTTGTTAAGCAAGTCGATGAGCTTACCGAATATGTACGTCAGGCTCTTTCCAGAACGATAACCAGTCAATACCAGAATCGTGAAGGTGTTCTTGAGGTTATAACCATAGAGCATGAGATCGAAAAACAACTGGCCGATGCAATTCAGCATACAGAACAGGGTAGCTTCCTTGCGATTCAACCGCAGCTTGCCCAACAAATTGCCAATGCCCTGGCGTTAAAACTTGAAGCTTTTGCTCAGAGAGGAATTCAGCCAATTGTTCTATGTGCTGCGCAGATAAGACCTCACTTCAAGAAGTTGGTAGATCGATTTATCCCGAATCTGGTGATTCTTTCATATGAAGAAATCGCACCCCAGGTGCAGATTCAATCACTCGGAACAGTGGAGCTGACTGATGCAGATTAAGCGTTTCGAAGCAAGCAATATGTCAGAAGCCTTAAAGATGATTAAAAAGGAGTTTGGCGAAGAAGCAGTGATATTATCAGCCAGGAACAACAGGCCTGTACGAACTGTATTTGGAAGAAGAAAAAACAAGGGCGTAGTAGTTACCGCAGCTGTTGATTATGACTCCATAGAAAATAATTGTCCAGAAAAAAGATCAAACAGTAAAGAGAAAGGCAGAACGTCTTGTGAATTCAGAAATGATCAAGGTGCTACAGTTGCATCTAAAATTATAAAACAATTCAGGCCGATTACTCCTACCGGACAACGAATATGGCAATTGAAGTCGAGGCATAACGTAAAAAAAGCTGAACACCTGTCAATTGGTCAACAGCTTAACAAATGTTTGAAGAAACAGGGACTGGAAGAAACAATTGCCGATTTATGGAGTCAACAAGCTGATAAACTGGTTGATGAATCCCTTCCTTTTGAAAAGCAATTACGTCAAGCTATGAATCAGCTGCTTTCCGCCCAGGGACTAATTGCTCCCATCAGGCAACATCGATGGCGTAAAAATTCAGGTGTATTTGTCATTGCTGGACCGCATGGCAGCGGTAAGACCACAATGGTTGCAAAATTGGCAATCCGGCGCTTGTTGGATCGCTCCGGAAACAGTGCGATGGTATCTCTAGACAAAAGGGATATTACCGGATCCTTTGAGCTTGAAATTTATGGAAGAGCTGCAGCAATCAAAGTTTTAAAAGCCAATGATGCAGGGCAGCTGCAGGATGTCTTTCAAGAAACCAGTTCAACAGAACATATCTATGTTGACACTCCGGCTTTTGGTCAAAATGATATTGAAGATGTTAAACATCTTCGAAAAATGCTTGCCAAACTGCCAGGGGCCAAAATTTATCTTACGATCAATGTAACTGCAAGACAGGAGGTAATAGAGAACTGGATAGGGATGTATAGTCAACTGGGAGTTGAGGCAGTCATTCTGACGCATCTTGATGAGTGCATGCGGTTGGGCCATGTTCTGAACTGTCTGGTCAGGAAACGGCTTCCAATTGTGTTTTTAAGCGATGGGCCGACAGTCCCGGACAACCTGAAAAGGGCAGAAGCTCAATATTTATCTGACTATCTGTTGAAAGACAATTTAGCTGATACAAAGATTTCAGAAAACAATCCTGACATGACAGAGCTTAAAGCAGGTGAACATTACGTTGCCAATCGCAATTCTGATATTTTTCACCGAAAAAATTGTAAAGCTGTGAAGCGTATTTATCAGGAAAACATGGTTTTTTTCAATGACCAGGCAGATGCAATCGAACAAGGATATAAACCTTGTCGTATGTGCTGTTCCGAACTGGTCGGCAGAACAAGGATACAAAGAAATATTTATATGGCAGGTGCCCGGTGAAATACAAACCTAGGAGCAGATTCAATATGAAGCTGACTGAAGAAAACAGCGGTAAAGTAATTCAATTGAATTCCAAAAAACTTAAAATGAATGAATCCGGATGTAAAAGCAGTGCATCCGGAATTAGGCAATTGCCCCGCAGCATTGCTATTACATCCGGAAAAGGTGGTGTTGGCAAAACAAATATTGTTGCCAACCTTGGATATACTCTCAATCGTACCGGCAAAAGTGTACTGGTTTTTGATGCTGATTTGGGGCTTGGCAATCTTGATGTTCTTTTGGGTCTGGCTCCTAAATATAATTTGTCACATGTTATCAAGGGGCAAGCGGTTCTTGAGCAAATTGTAGTGGACGGACCGGGAGGAATAAAAATCTTACCGGCTTCTTCAGGCATACAGGAAATGACCAGCCTGGACATTTCACAAAAGCAAGAGCTCGGTCGACAGTTAAAAAAACTTATCAATGGTTTTGATATCCTGCTCATTGATACTGCAGCCGGAATTTCAGGAAATGTGCTGCATTTCAACATGACTGCCGATGAGGTGATGGTTGTTGTAACCCCTGAGCCGACATCTATTACTGATGCTTATGCCTTGATGAAAGTCCTTTATGTTCAATACGGGCTGGACCATTTTAATCTTTTGATAAACGCAGCCCGCAATAGCAGTGAGGCAGATGATGTCTATCGCCAACTTAGCCTGGTCAGCGACAGGTTCCTTGACATAGATATTGATTACCTGGGTTATGTACCATTTGACGACAATATAAAAAAGAGCGTCAGGAAGCAAACTATTGTCACCGAGGCATGCCCGGATTCAAAGGCGAGCAGAAGTTTTGTAACCATAGCCCGAAAGGTTGCTTACCTGCAGCCGATGCTTATCGCAGACCAATACCAGGGTGGTCCTGGAATTGGGGATTTGCTTATTTAAACAACGTTCTATATCTCGGAGATAATAATGGATTTGGCAGAATCGCGTCTAAACTCGCTATCAAAGGATGACTACAGCCTGAGGAACGAGATAATTGCCGAATATCTGCCTTATGTGAGCAGAATAGTAAACAGGATTGCAGTTCATCTTCCTCCTACTGTTGAAATTGATGATTTGATTAATGTCGGTATTATTGGGCTTATTCAGGCAATCGAACGTTATGATCCAACCCGTGACAACAAATTTATGACATATGCTGTTTTCCGAATCAAGGGAGCGGTGCTCAGTGAATTACGATCAAGGGATTTCCTTGGACGTACAACTCGACGGAAGATAAGAAGTATAGAAAAGGCATATCTTAAGCTTGAACAAAAGCTCGGCAGGACTGCCAATGACGAAGAGGTGGCACAAGACCTTAATATTGATCTGGAACAGCTGTACCAGGTAAAGCGAATGAGTAACATATCGTTTATAAGTTTCGAAGAAATTGGTTACAAGTCAAGGGAAGAAAAAGACAATTTTATTAACGCTCTGATGCGTAATGATTCAGATGATGCTTTGACACTTACGACAATAAAAGAGATTAAGGCAGCTATTGCCAGGCAGATAGAGGAACTGCCGGAAAAAGAAAAACTTGTTATTTCCATGTACTATAGTGATGAAATGACCATGAAGGAAATCGGAAAAGTTCTTGGAATAACTGAATCGAGGGTTTCGCAAATACATTCTCAGGCAATTATGCGATTACGCCGTCGACTCCGCAAGGAAGGCCTGATTGACGATTGAAAAAATGCAAAAAATTGTTTTGTCGCCATGCAGTAAAAATTTGAAAAAAAAGTTATAGCAAAAAAAGAGGGGCAAAATGTTACCACAAATAATAATTGACAACTGGACAGTATCGGCCGGAATAGGTTTGCCTTGCTTTTGTTTAATGGTGATCGCGATCAACCTGGCACTAAAAAAGAGGCCAAAAGGCGAAGTTGCAATACACCAAAATGTGAGCCATCTTCAGGCGGAAGTTTTTGGAAATGAAATAGATAAACAAATATATATACAAAAAGCAGACAAATTGTTGTTTGAAGTTGAACAAATGATACAAGCTCAAAGGTCAAAGCTTGCAATGTTAAGTGAATTAAAGATGCCGGAAATACATAAAAGAGATGGTAAGGATGACAAAAGTTTCAAAGGATTAAACCGAAATCAGGACTCATGGGCAATACCATCTGGAACGGAATCCGAATTTAATCAGGATGAGCGTCAACAGGTTGTGAAAGAACTTACGGAAAAGGGATTGTCGGTAGAACAGATAG
>JALVQM010000318.1 GCA_027025615.1 Desulfobacteraceae bacterium
AACCTATCCGGATCTTCAACCTTACCAGCAGGTCCATTGGCGGTAAAGTAATCGGTTTCAGTCAGTTTTATTTTCTCTTCCCGGGCAATCTTCTGCAAATCATTACCTTCGAAAGTCATTTCATAAACGGCTTCAATTCTATCGTAAGCCATGTTTCTGGCTTTGTTCAACGCAATTTTATTTTTGATGGTATCTTCAACTTCTTCCAGGCTGGAAACCTTGGCCGGATTAACCTTCTCAACCTTGATTATATGCCAGCCAAAACGGGTACGGACCGGTTCACTTATCTGGCCGGCTTCCATGCTAAACGCTTTATCTGCAAATGGCTTGACCATGCTGCTTCTGCCGAAAGTACCCAGGTATCCACCTTTTTCGCGTGTCGGGCCTTCTGAATACTTCTTGGCAAGCTCGACAAAATCCTGCCCCCCGGCAGCTTTGCGATAAATTTCCTCGGCCTTGGCCTTTTTAGCGGCAACCGTTTCCTTGTCGGCATCCGGGGCAACCTTGATCAAGATATGCCTGGCTTCAACTGTTTTTTCCTTTTTAAACTCGTTCAAGTGGTCTTCATAGTAAATTTGTATATCATCCGGACTTACTTCGACATCGTCCTTGAGCTTCCGGGGATCCAGGCTAATGTATCGTACCTTAACCTTGGGGGCGGTCTTGTAGTTTTGCTTGTGGTTTTCGAAGTAGCTTTCAAGCTCCTTCTTGCCAGGCTCCGAAACCTGCATGTCGGCTGGAGCGAAAAGTACAAATTGAATATCTACCCGGGCTTCCAGCCAGTCATAGTAAGTACGCAATTCACCCTCTGAAACCGTTACCCCTGCCAGCAAAAGATCTTTTAACTTGGACAGTGCCAGACTCTGGCGCTGGTCGACTTCGAAGGCCTCTGGTGAAGTCCGGACCCGGGCAAGAACACGTCTGTAACGTTTAGGATCAAAGACACCATTGGTCTGGAAAGCCTTTATGGACTGGATCGAGGAAGCCAACTCTTCATCGGTCACTTTCAAACCCATTTTACGGGCCTGTTGTAACATTAACTTGCGATCAATCAGCCTCCACAATGCCTGCTGCTTCAGATTCAACATCTTCAGCAATTCATCATTGAGACTGTTGCCATAGACACGGCGGTATTGTTCCCTTAAATTCTCATACACCTCCTTGTATTCGGCAACAGTTATCACCTCGCCATTGATCTCGGCCACCCTGTTGGCCCTGCGCGATTTGACCGTTCCAACGCCCCAGAAAACAAAAACTATCACGATAACGAAAAGGATGACTTTGATCATCCAACTCCCTGCGTGTTTCCGCATCAAGTCAAGCATTTATTATCCTTTCCTCTGTGACCTGAAATTATCCAGACACCAAGCCGTAAATTCTCATCGTAAATTCGCGATTTTAATTTTACAACAAGCCATTGTCAACTATTTCCGGGCCAGATACTGCCAGGGGATACATCTTGACTGTAAACCATCAATGGTTTCCGACAAAATTGCATTGACAGGGCCAATCCGCTTTGTTATTGGATTCACCTGTCACGGGGCTGTAGCTCAGCTGGGAGAGCGCATGACTGGCAGTCATGAGGTCACGGGTTCAAATCCCGTCAGCTCCACCAAAATGCAACAAAGGCAGGTCAACAGGACCTGCCTTTTTTTATTTATACCCTCTGCAACTTGATTTAAACACGTCTGAATTAAACAAAGCGGCCCTTATTCCTTGTCAGCCACACCAGCTTCGGCAAAGGTCATAACCTGGCAGAACATTTTAACCGCTGCTTCTATAATTCCCATGGCAAGCGCGCCACCGGTTCCCTCACCAAGCCGCATTCCCAACTGAAGGATTGGTTCCAGTTTTAAATACTTCAGCATAGCTGCATGGCCGGCCTCCGCTGAACAATGTCCGGCAAACATGTACTGTACGACTGTGGGACACAGACCTGCCGCAATCAGGGCACCGGCAGTGGAAATAAAACCGTCCACTACAACCGGTCGCCGGTGATAGGCTGCCGCAAGGATGGTACCGGCAATACCCCCGATTTCAAGTCCACCAACCTTTGACAATACATCCAAAGCATCTTCAGCGTCAGGCCTGTTTATATTCAAGGCCTGTCTGACTGCGTTTTTCTTGCGTTCCAGGCCCTGGTTGTCGACCCCTGTACCCCGACCTACCATTTGATCGACTTCCACACCTGTCATTGCCACCCCTATGGCTGCCGAAGCAGTTGTGTTACCAATGCCCATATCACCGGTACCCAATACCTGGATTCCGGATTCAAACAAGGTTGAGGCATGTCTGAAACCCTCCAGGACTGCTCTTTCAGCTTCCTGGCGACTCATGGCTGGTCCCTGGGTGATATCTTCAGTACCACTTTTGATTTTGCTTGTTAACAATCTTTCAGCATTGGGAAGACCTGCCGAGTCTATTTCAACCATAGCCCCCATGTCAGCCACCCATACCTGGGCACCAACATGGCCGGCAATTGCATTGATACCGGCTCCACCGGCCAGAAAGGTCTGGATCATGGCCCCGGTAACCTCCTGGGGATATGCACTTACTCCCTGGTTGACAACTCCATGATCTGCAGCCATGATCAACACGGCCTTTTCCTCTACGGCCGGCTCCAGGGTCTGCCGGATACCACATAGCCGCTCTGCCATATCGTGCAATCTTCCCAGGGCACGAGTAGGCATCACCAATTGCAGGGTGCGCTGCTTTGCCTTTTCAACCCAAATTTGATCCACCGGCTGAATCTTTTCTTTGATCGATTCCAAAGATACGTCTCGATTCATCTTAAATTCTCCTCTCAGTATTAGAATTGGGTTATAAAACCAAAAAGCCCCAGGACACCGAAAACTAAATTTCGGGCCTGGGGCTTTACCATCACCGCCAAGTCTTTCAAGCACTTTCCGGCAGGTCTTCTGACTCTCGGGTCACCCTATTGCCTGCGCCTTCCCATCAGGTATTTGGCCGACAGTGGCGTGTTGCAGGTTTCGTCACCGATCACAGCGGCGGGTCCGTTCCGGATTTTCACCGGATTCCCTCTTTTCCCCCAAGGGACCGGAAAGTGTAAAGAACTTGATAAAAATTGTCTGTTAAACAAAAAACATCTTCGAAAAACAATTTGCATCGATAATTTAATTCAAACCGAACTGTCAAGCTTTTTAAGTCTGAATGATCGTGATTTTTCAGCAATACTGATTTTCAGCAATACATTGGCATCCAAAAAATAATATGCTATAAGAATTTGTTCTGAAATTAAAAATCAGATCTAAAATTCAGATCCTGATATTGATCAAGCAAAGGAGGAAATCCAATGGGAAAAGGAGATCGCAGAACCAGGCGGGGGAAAATTTGGCGTGGAACCCATGGCAAATACCGCCCGAAAAAGAAAAAACAATCTGCCGAAAAATAGCCAGTCCGGGTTTGCTTTTCCATCCGGTCTCTGTTTCAGGCATGAGGCCGGATGCCGTCCAGCCGGCAAAAATTGATAGCAAATCGAGTGCTTTTTATAAACAAGTGCCGTCTGACCATGCCTTTTTTATTGTTCAATAAGCAATTGCCGCCGCGAGACAAAGTATTTCAGTTTATCCTCAGGATGACAATCCATTTGGCTGCCTCAGCCGTAATTTCACTGGCATTACTGGTCCCGGCTTGGTGTTTTCACTTTTTTTCAGACACAAGAGTTACGTGGTTCAGTGGAAAATATTTCTGGATCTTCTTCAGTTTTGGTATTGTTTTGGCGGCCTGTAAAAATTTCAAGGTAATCCTGGCCACCCTTGGCTTTTTGGGCCTGCTGGAAATCACTCAATTCGCAAGCCTTGCTTACCAGGGCGATTTCATCAACCCCTATACCATCGGCCAAATGTTTATCGAAATAAGCGACGTTGCCGAAGCTGCAGCATCTAGTCTCGGTCACCTTTACTGGGTGCCCCTGGTGGTCATTGTCCCTTATGGGCTGGCGGCCGCCGTCCTCTGGTTTCTGCGACGTCAACTGATCTCGGCCCGCTGGCCGGTCATATGTGTCTTGCTGTTTTTGCTTTTCCCGGCCATAAGGCTGCACACCCACAGCGACCGTAAAGATATTTTGAAATTTTTCCCGGTAGTCACCACGCCGACCCTGGCCAACACTTTGAATTCTTACGCGGTCTGGGCCACGATAATTCTTCCCAAATCCCTTAAGAAGGACACCGCGGGAAATTTCAAGCCTTACCAGGTAAAAGAGATAAGCCCTTTTGAAAAAAAAGTTACGGTAATCCTGATCATGGGAGAAAGTTTTACTTATCGCCGCATGTCATTGTATGGATACCCTCGCAAAACAACTCCTTTTCTTGACCAGCTGGCTGCACAGCATGCCCTGATCTTTAAAA
>JALVQM010000319.1 GCA_027025615.1 Desulfobacteraceae bacterium
CACGCGGATCATACCCGGCCATACGCAGTTCCTGGGCAATCAGGTACAAACCGGCCCGCATATCCTGTTGCATGGAAACAACAGCCTCCTGCCTGTCATGAATTTGCTGTTGACTGCTGTAGGCTGAATATATTCCGATAGCCACCATGCTGGAAATAGCAATGGCGATCATTAACTCTATTAACGTAAAACCTGCGGCCACGTTCCTCTTTACACGTCTTGTTTTTTTCATCATCTATAAATACTTGATATTGGAGACCTAACGCCCCACAAGGGGATATAAGTGCCATGGAAGTAAACCTAACCATTTCAAAACACCTTCCCCTTTCTTGTTTTTTATGACAGAAATTCAGGAGTAAGGCACTAATGCCACCCTCCAGAATTAGTCACATCACTGTTTCGCTCAATCCGAGCATTTCCAGTTAAACCGACAACAACTCTAAGCCATTCAGGAGCAGTTCTTCCAGTATGGCCGAAAAAGAACCCTCCAACGGCAGTACCTGGCGGGAAATCGCGAGACCTTCCAGCTACAAGAGACCTCTGATTAAACGAAATTGAAGTAAAGGCATTACTGGATACGGGAAAAGCTGTCGAAGGAGCATTAAGCACCACCCCAGGCCTGCTCTTCACACTGCGCATAACAGTTTCCCCTCCCTCTCTTATACCATTACAGGGCGTGCCACCTCCCGTGCCGTCATCCATGAATATATTATATCCCATTCGCGCGGGTGCAGGAGCATTGATCATGGCAAACTCCAACCCTACGCAACTATTCCTTTGAACAGCCTGTAACCTGATCTGCTGGATGTTTGACAAAAGATCACGGGCATCCGCATGCATGTTTTTTGCTGGTCTCATAGCAATAAATCCGGCAAAACCTATACCTGCAAGAACCACCACAATAGCGGAAACAATCATCAACTCCGGTAGACTGAAGCCACTGCTATCTGCAAATTTCGTTTTAATTACCATAGTACACCATAAAAAGGATTTATCTCTTCCACTTGCAAATATCTCTCCAGAAAATGAAATATTATTGTTTGGCTCCCGCAATCGGCAAGTTCGAAGGCTAAGCTACCTGCCGGAGGTGATATCTACAACGGGAGCATAAAATAAGAATATTTATTTTTTGATTTTTTGTAAATTTTTTTTATAAAATAGTGCAACAACCAGCAACAATGCACACTGACAAAAAACGTCATGCTGACTGACATAATATGTCAACAGAAGCAAGACATTGATCAATTTATAAAAAATTTAATTGTACACAAATTGAAGAACATTCTATAATTATTCATAAAAAATAACTTTATATACAGTGGCATACTTTATGCATAAAATGTATATAATTTTGCGCTACTCTATCTATTAACAATATGGTAGCATCTTTCTCAACATTTAAAGGAGATCATTATGCTGGAAAAATTAAGAATTAATCTGAACAAGAAAGGCTTTACCCTGATTGAATTGATGATTGTTGTGGCCATTATCGGAATTCTTGCCGCCATAGCCATCCCCCAGTTTGCCACTTATCGTAAGCGTGCGGCAAATACCAAGGGTTCTTCAACCGCCGGTGTTGCCAAAACCGCACTTTCTGCGTTGCAGTCAGACCTTGGGTGTTATGGTATTTCTGCCAATGGCAACCTGCCCGGTGCTTTGGGTGGTAATGGTGTTGGGGCAGTTCTTTTAGGTTCAAACGGTGCATATGTTGCCGCATCCGCTACTGCCAATGGCGCCATGGTAACAGGAACCAATCCTTCAACAACTGCTGTCAGTGCAGCCGGTTTTTCCGTCCCCGCGGGAGTAGATGTTCGTGTTGATACTGAAGGAGCAAACAATGCAACATACAAACTGATTGCGGAACCAATGAACGGCAACCGGGCTTTTGGTGTTGACGGTGATGTGGAAAACATGATGTATTATGTCCAGAATGAAACCTGGAAGGGAGGGGCAGGTCTTAACGCTACCTGGCCTGGTAACAATACTGCAGGAACTGACGATTTCAGTGGTACCTCCGGTGGTGGTCAACCAACAGCAAACTGGACTCTTCTCAGCAAATAATCACGGCATCAACCAGTGGTGGTTTAATCTGGCGGACAACCAAAAGACAAACCACCTTGTATGATCGTGAAGTATTTTTATTTTACAACTGCCCACCTGGTTTCCACCTGCGTTCCTGCCGGTGGAGGTCAATGGGCAGTTGAGCTTGTCTGGACAGGACACTTTTTCTTACCATGCCGACTCTTTCTATTTCCGGACTTTATAAATCATTTCCCCATGGTTTTCTTGGTCGCAGGGACGTTCTCCATTCTATTTCACTGAGGGTACAGGAAGGTTCTGTTGTCGGCTTTATTGGTATGAATGGTGCCGGCAAATCAACCCTGATCAATCTCATTATGGGCTTCTGCTGCCCGGACAGGGGAACAATTCTCATTGAGAACCGGCCACCCTCCGATCCGTCATCCAGGGCAAATATCGGCTACCTTCCCGAACAGCCTTACCTCTATGAAAATCTGACCGGCAATGAACTCATCCGTTTCGCAGGCTATAATCTGAAACTGGACCGAAAACCCACGGTAGACCGGGGACAGCTGCTGCTCGAACGGCTCGCGCTTGACCATGCCGGGGATTCTCTGCTCAGAACCTACTCAAAGGGCATGAAACAACGGTTGGGACTCGTTCTTGCACTGCTGGGTGATCCAGACCTCTATATCCTTGATGAACCGATGAGCGGGCTTGACCCCCTGGGACGTCAAATGGTCAAGGAACTGATTCTTGAAGAGAAACGAAGAGGTAAAACCATTGTTTTCTCATCCCATATCCTGACCGATGTCAGGCAGCTCTGTGACAGGCTGGAAATTATCCGCCAGGGCAGGATTATTTTTTCCGGTTCCGTACAACAATTCACCGGAGAGAGCAAAGACCTTGAGAAACGTTTTATAGAACTCCATACTGATTAAGGCGAAACGTGACCGTTTTGCGGAATGCGAATTTTAATACAACTTTCCACCACCGGACTATCACACAAATGCAATGAATGTGAGACAATTTTTAACAATTATCCGCATGACGATACTCGAAGGTTTGAGGAGCAGAGCCCTGCTGGGAATGCTCTTTTTTGTTGTTATGGCGTGTGCTGTTTCCCTTCTTGTTGTTACCATGTTTGCTTTTGAGGAAAGTAAGGTTCTGCTGGACTTCGGATTCAGTTTTATGCAGCTTGCCGCGCTGACAATTATTTTTTTCCTCGCTATTTCAATGGTCACACGTGATATCCAGCAGCGTTCGGCCTGTATGATCTTGAGTGGTCCCGTGCCTCGGTCGACTTATATTACCGGCCGGTTCTGCGGCCTGCTCATTGTTCTGTTTTTTACAATGATTTCGGTGCTGGCTATTCTTGCCGGGCTGGGGTTATTCATACTGGTCAGGTTTACGCCAGCGACTCTGCCTGAAAATTTTTCATTTTATATATTTCCCGGAGTTTTTTTCCTTTCCTATGTCTCCCACGCCCTCCTGCTGGCAATCGCTTTCTTTTTTTCGGTCGTGACAACCAATGTTTACCTTTCAATGCTGGCTACATGCGGTTTTTATATCATCGGCCAGACCCTTGAACCCATAATAAAAATTCTTCTTGAACGTGATTTTGTCCAGATAAATCCTCTGTATACATCCTTACTCCAGGTTGTATCCTGGATCGTCCCGAATTTCAGGGCATTTGATTTCAAAACGTTTCTGTTCTACGGGCAACCCCCTCCCCCTGGCCTCATGCTCCTGACCGGATGCTACGGTCTCATTTATATAGGATTAATCATGCAGGCTTCAAAACTCCTTTTTTCCACCAAAGATATTTGAAGATAGCCATGACGTCAACAGGCCGAAAAATAAGTAATATCCTCTTCATTATTACCCTGCTGCTTTTTACTGCCTTTTTGGGCAGAAAACTGCAACAGCAGCGTTACAACCTGCCCGTAAAATTTTTCAACCCTGCTCCAGCCCGGATAAATCCCCGTCTGGTTAAAATTATTTCCGGGGATTTTTCAGGGATCATCTCCGATTACCTGCTGCTTGAGGCAGCGCATTTAATTGGCGGCATGGACAATGCCACCGAAGAAGACTGGCAGATAGCGGCAACCCTGTACCGCCGTGCCCTGTACCTTGATCCCTTTTTCTTTTCCATACCCTACTACATCGAAGGGACCCTGGCCTGGGTAAACGGTCAGACCGACGCGGCAAACGATATGTTGAAAATCAGCCATGTCCATCGAACCTGGGACTGGCAGCCTGGATTTTACCTGGGGTTCAATCTGTACCACCTGCTTGGAAAATACAATCTTGCGGCTAAATACCTGAGAG
>JALVQM010000320.1:0-641 GCA_027025615.1 Desulfobacteraceae bacterium
GCCGGCACCGTGGAGCCGGACTGGGAGGCGGGCACGACGAACGGGAACAAACCCTCAACCAGCTGCTGGTAGAAATGGATGGTTTTGAATCCAACGAAGGAGTCATCCTCATATCGGCTACCAACCGTCCCGATGTGCTTGACCCTGCCCTGCTGAGGCCGGGAAGGTTTGACCGCCAGGTAGTCGTCTCACTGCCCGATATTCGCGGCCGGGAATCCATTCTTAAAGTTCACATGAAAAAAACTCCGGTGGGACCGGACGTGGACCCTGTAGTTTTGGCAAAGGGAACTCCGGGATTTTCAGGTGCCGACCTTGAAAATCTGGTCAACGAAGCAGCCTTGCTGGCCGCCAAGCGTGACAAGGAAAAGGTGGAAATGGTCGACTTCGAAGACGCCAAGGACAAGGTTTACATGGGCCTTGAGCGCAAATCGAAGGTGATAAAGGAAGAAGATCGCCGCACCACCGCTTACCACGAGGCCGGTCACGCCCTGGTTGCCCGTTTTCTGCCGGATACTGACGCAGTCAACAAGATAACAATTATTCCCCGGGGGCGGGCCGCAGGGGTTACGTGGTTTCTACCGGAAGAACGGGACTTCCGCTACAAGGACCAGTTGGAAAGCGAACTTGCCGTGGCTTTCGGG
>JALVQM010000320.1:651-4337 GCA_027025615.1 Desulfobacteraceae bacterium
GGGAAGGGCTGCTGAAGAAATCGTTTTCGGGCGGATAAGCACCGGGGCTGCCAACGACATCAAAAACGCAACCGATCTTGCCCAAAAAATGATCCGCAACTGGGGCATGAGTGAAGAGCTGGGTCCCCTTTCATATGCCAAGGGCGAAGAGCACGTATTTTTGGGCCGCGAAATTGCCCAACAGCGTGACTATTCTGAGAGCACCGCCCGCAAGATCGATGCCGAAATTCATCGCCTGGCCCGGACAGCTTATCAGCAGGCCAGATCACTTTTGAATGAACATATCGATATACTCCACGCCCTTGCAAAACTGCTGCTGGAAAAAGAAACCGTCCTGGGCAAAGAGCTGGATGAACTAATCCTGTCAATTGAACCTGATGCCCGGTTATTCGGCCCCGGCCATGATGAACAGGCACAGCAGGCAACTGCCCAGGACAGCCAGACTGCCTCTGCCGGGGATGAGGATCAAGGCCCGGGTGATGAGGTCGATTCAGGCCAGGCTGACAAACCGGATGAACCCGAAAACACTGAAGGAAAACCGGAAGAATAAAAAGTGCAAAGCACAGGTATGCAGAACTACCTTGTCCATTGGAAAGATTTCAAGCTTGAGCTTGGCCCTTCAACCGCCATCATGGGCATAGTAAATGTAACCCCGGATTCTTTTTCAGACGGGGGACTTTACCTGCGGCATGAAGACGCAGTGGCCCATGGGCTGCAGCTGGTGCAAAAAGGGGCTGCCATTCTGGATATAGGGGGGGAATCAACCCGCCCCTTTTCCGATCCGGTCAGCCTGGAACAAGAACTGGAAAGAGTGATACCGGTAATAGAAAGGCTTGCTCCCCAGGTCGATGTTCCCATTTCCATAGATACTACCAAGGCTGCCGTTGCCAAGGCGGCCCTGGAAGCCGGCGCTTCCATTATCAACGATATCAGCGCCCTGCGGCTTGACCCGGAAATCGCCGATGTAGCCGCCCAAGCCGGGGTGCCATTGATCCTGATGCACATGAAGGGTACCCCGCGCACCATGCAGGTCAATCCTCAATATGACGATTTATGCGGAGAAATAGCACAGTTCCTTTCCCGGGCCATCGATCAGGCCACTGAGCGGGGTGTAAAGCGCCGGCTTATAATCATCGACCCGGGCATCGGGTTCGGCAAGACTTTTGAACACAACCTGCAAATCATCAAGTACCTGGAACGATTCAGGTGGCTTGACGCCCCTATCCTGGTTGGACCCTCGCGCAAGGCCTTTATCCGTGCCCTGGTGAAAGACAGCAACGAAAAAGATATCCCGGCCAACCGGCCCGAGGTTATTACAGGGACCCAGGCGGCCGTCACTGCGGCAGTACTTGCAGGGGCTCACATTGTCCGGGTCCACGACGTGGGACAGGCGCTGGCAACTGTCAAGGTGGCCGACGCCATCAGGTCGGCCCCCGATCCAGGCCCACCTGGTAGAGGATAATATAACCTAACAGCGTTGAAGGAAAATCATGCTACTGGTAATCGACGTGGGCAATACCAACACCGTGATGGGAATCTACCGGGACAAACACCTGGTGGTAGACTGGAGAATCCGTACCGAACGCAACACCACCGAAGACGAATTCAACGTTATCGCCAGCAGCCTGTTTGCCTCCAGCAATGTCGAAACCAACAGGATAAAATCTACGGTTATCTCCTGCGTTGTGCCTCCCATGGTTTCGATTTTGGATTCTTTCTGCCGTAAATACCTTGGCCACAGCCCCCTTTGGGTAGATGCCAAGTCTTACCGGGGCATGCCCCTTCTGGTCAACAACCCCAACGAGGTCGGGGCTGACCGGATCGTAAACTCCGTAGGCGCTTTCCACCGCTACCGTCAAAGCCTGGTAGTCATAGATTTCGGAACGGCCACCACTTTCGACGCCATTTCTCCCAAGGGAGAATACCTGGGAGGCGCCATCAGTCCGGGTATTTCCATCTCGGCCGAAGCCCTCTTCGCCCACGCCTCCAAGCTGCCCCGGGTCGAGCTTTCCAGCGCCCCTGATCAGGTGGTGGGCAAAGACACCATATCTTCCATACAGTCGGGAATAATCTTCGGCTATGCAGCCATGGTCGATGGCATGGTCCAGCGTATGAATCGCGAAATGGGCACCGATCCCAAGGTAATAGCCACCGGCGGCCTGGCACCCCTGATGCGCAATGTTTCCAGCACGATTGAAGCAGTTGAGCCGAACTTGACCCTGGAAGGTTTACGAATCATCAGCCTCAGCCTATAACAGCCACGCAAGATTCTCTGAGACAAGCTTGTTCCTGCCCCTGTTGACTGCAGGGCAGCCAAGATACCGAACTCGCAGCCCGCTGCAAGGCCATCAATTTTGCAGGTAACCCAAAAACCCTTTAATACTGTTTGTCAGGAAAGTATCTTCGCGAGCCTTAACCGCCGCAGGCAGGCTGCTGTATCCATGCAGCAGTGAATCGGCGGCCAAAAGTTTATCCAGGCAGTACCGGTGAAAACCGGGATTGTCTATTCCGCCGTCCGACAGGACTGAAGACAGGGTTCGGCGCCACAGGTGCAGCTGCCCGCGGTGTTTTTGGAGTAACCCCTGGTCCTTGTAACGTACTCCAAAATGACCGTAGCAAATAATATGGGCTTCGGCGGCAATTATCCTGTCCAGACTGGCAAGCTGGGTATCGAAAAAAAAACGGGGAGGAGTTGCCGGCCGCAGATAATCGCTACCATCGTCCAGTTCCAGGCACACTCCGCCTGTTTCGCCGGCAAAAAGGATGTCCCCGATTACAAAACTGCAATGGTGAGGGCTGTGTCCGGGGGTATTCAGGGCTTTGATTTCCGGGCTCCGCAGATCATCGGCCACAAGAATCTGCCCGGTATGAACCGCTTCAATCCTGCCGTATTTGCGGGCCATTTCTCCCAGGACCTTGAGGGAACCTTCCCATAATCGGCCGGGATCCGCCAGATGGCTCCGGGCGGCTTTATGGCATACAATCGGTGTTTGGGGAAACGTCTTTGCAAACTGGCCGATTCCCCCGGCATGATCAATGTGGATATGGGTCAGGAGAATGTAATCCGGTCCGGTAACCCCCAGCTGTTCCAGGGCTTCAACCAGGGCCGGAATGGTGACAGCCGGGCCGACATCAACCACAACACATACAGGCGCGGTCAGTACCCAGCTTGCCACAAAATGCTCAAAACCATCAATAGGCACCGGCAGTTCCACCAGGAAAAGATGGGGCGCGACCTGGGTAATACTTGCTTGCATAAGGCCCTAGTCCATTCCCATATCTGCTTTCAGCCTTTTGACCTGTTCTTCTATGACCAGCCGCTCGGACTCTTTCAAATCAGGATCTTTTAACCTGTTTATCAGGCCCACCAGGATCATCTCCTGGCGATAATCACTGCAGGTGTATTTTTGTTTCACTGTGCCAGGCTCTCTTTGAACACCCTGTAAAAGATACCATAATCGGCAAGGCCCCGCTGGAGAATCTTGTCGAAATCATCAATGTTGCTCAGATTAACAATCATGTTGACCGATTTCTGGAAAGCTCCCATCTGATCCATGGTTCGGTAACGGGTTGAGAGAAGAGCTACGAAAATGTTGCGCCTGACCAGCATGGGCTGACGTTCCAGATAGATAAGAACACCATTGGCGTCGGGGTCCCTGGTATCAAAGTATTCATTGACGACAATC
>JALVQM010000321.1:0-7820 GCA_027025615.1 Desulfobacteraceae bacterium
TGAGCATTTATCACGATTCTGCTTTTACTGGCCTGGCGGAAAATTTCGTTGAGTTCCACCACTGGCAAAGCGCCTGAAGCAATGATATCTTTCAAAACGTTGCCTGCGCCTACAGATGGCAATTGATGGACATCTCCCACCAGGATCAGGGAAGTCGAAAAATCGATGGCCTTGAGCAAATGATACATCAGGACTGTGTCGATCATCGAGGCTTCATCCACGATCAATAAATCGCATTCCAGGGGGTGCTGATCGTTTTTCTGAAAACCATGCCCAGGCTGGTAACCCAACAGACGATGGATGGTCTTGGCGCCATGGCCGGTGGCTTCGGTCATTCTTTTGGCGGCCCTGCCCGTCGGGGCTGCCAGCATTACTCTTTTGCCGGCTTTGGCGTAAAGCCCGATGATGGCTTTGATCAGGGTCGTTTTACCGGTTCCGGGCCCCCCGGTTATGACCATTGGCCGTGCCTTAAGGGCGGTTTCCAAAGCCTTGCATTGGTTGGAGGCCAGTTTGACATCCAGGCGGTTCTGGATCCAGGAAAGGGATGCTTTTGGGATCAGGGGCAATGCCTGCCGTTTTATGGAATTTAACCTTGCCAGGCGGGAGGCTATGCTGGTCTCGCAATGATGCAGAGCGGCGAGGTAGATTGCCTTGCTGTCTGCCAGGAAGTGCTCCAGGTTTTGGTTGAGATCTTCTATGGTGATTTGTCGGCTTGAGGCCAGATCGGCGACTGCCTGGCGAACTGCTTCGTCCGGTACCTGCAGAATTGAGTGGCAGCGCTTGATAAGCTCCTGGTAAGGCAGGTAGCAGTGACCCTCGTCTGCCGCCCGGGAAAGAACGTACAGGACCCCGGCCTCGATCCTCAGGCTGGACTCGGTACTAAAGCCGAGTTTTGTGGCTATCCGATCTGCGGTTAAAAAGCCTATCCCCCAGATGTCAGCCGCCAGCCGGTAAGGATTCTGGTTGACTACTTCCAGGGCCTGGTCGCCATAAGCTTTGTAGATCCTTATGGCATAAGCTGCGCTTATATCGTGAGACTGAAGGAATATCATCAGTTCGCGTATATGCTTTTGAGCCTGCCAAGCCTTTTTTATCAGATCCAGACGCTTGGGGCCGATACCATCTACTTCGAGCAGTTTTTCCGGAGTATTTTCGATGACCATTAAAGTATTATCACCGAAACGGCCGACAATGCGGCTTGCCATTTCAGGCCCCAGGCCCTTGACAAGCCCCGAGCCCAGGTATTTTTGGATTCCGTATTGGCTGGCCGGCAAGCTGACCCGGCATGATTCAATTCGGAATTGCTGTCCAAACCTGGAATGAAGTTCCCACTTGCCGACCATCTCCAGTATCGACCCGACCGCAGCCTGGGCCATATGTCCTACAACCGTTACAAGCTCGCGCCTGCCTTTTACCTGCACCTGGGCTACCGTGTAACCGCTTTGTTCATCTTGATAGGTGATCCGTTCAAGTATGCCCTTCAATGAAGCGGGGTTGCCTGGGGGGGGCATTTCAATCATCCTTTTCCGGTTGTCGCTCGTTTGCCGTTTTCAGGTCCAGCCAGTCAGGGATTCGCACCTTGTCGGGATCAGGAAAGGGGGGGATATACGGCTTGATGTCGATAACCGGTGAATCCGGCAGGGCGTCTATCTTGTCTATCAGCAGGCAAAGTCCGTCTACCGCCAGAAGGCGGCAAAGGCTGGTTGCAATAAGGTTGGGGCGAACCGGGGAATGGGTAGCGAAGACCCCCCTGAGCGGTTTGGAAGAGTCCGAGCGGGGATGAACCTGGAGAGTTTGGCGTTTTTCATTTGTATCATTGCGGTCGAACCAGTACAAAACCACAATATGGGAAAAGTCTTCTATTCCCAGCAAAGCATCTTTAAATTCGGGTTTGATTTCGATCCAGTTCCGGGTACCTTTCTTAATTATTTTGCCGACGGGAAAAAGGTTGAAAGACTGCTGCATGATTACTCCCCACTGGGTTGCAAACCTTATCTACGGTTATATGCAATTATTTTTCCCGTCTATAGAAGCAGGTTTGATCTTTCATTGCAAGAGCCGGGATGTTGGCATGGCTTGAAATTTGGCCTTGTCTTGGTTAGATTAAATCAAATACATTACAGTTGGTTTTAATACGAGATTTGCCATGGGCTATGTTTTTGATTTCCAGGATGCTCGGCGCTACGAAGACTGGTTGAGCAATAAACGCCATCGCCAGGTTGTTGACCTGGAATGCCACCTTATGCTCGATCTTTTGAAGCCCCAGGCCAGGGAATCGGTTATCGATATTGGTTGCGGAACAGGTGCCAGTGCCATCGCTTTGTTGCAAAAAGGGCTGAGTGTGACCGGCATAGACCCTTCACCTTACATGCTGGATATTGCCGCCAAGCGCCTGGGTGAAAAAGTGGATCTTTACCGGACAGTTGCAGAGGATCTCCCCTTTGATGACAATTCATTCAATTATGCCTGTTTTTTCACCACCCTTGAATTTGTTGAAGACCCGCTCAAGGCATTGGAAGAAGCCGGCCGGGTAGCCAAAGACAAGGTCTTTATCGGATTTTTGAATCGTTATGCCCTTGAAGGCATAAAACTGCGGTTGATTGGAGTTTTCACCCATTCTATTTTCAACCGTGCCCGTTTTTATTCGGTTTGGGAACTGAAACGGATGGTCCGCAGGCTTTTTGGACCGGTGCCGGTTCAATGGCGGACGGTCTGCCAATTTCCAAAGCCTTCAGGCAGGTTCATGACTGCTTTTGAAAGTAACCAGTTTGTCCAGCACTGTCCTTTTGGCGCCTTTGGTGCGATGGTAGTTACCCTGGTGCCGCGATTCAGAACCCGTCCCCTGGCAATCCGTTACAATGCCAAGCAATCAACCGGTGCCCTGGTAGGGTGACAAGGGGGTATATTCAATGGAGGCTTATCTTTACAAGCGCCTGAAACAAGACAAGGTCCGCTGTGACCTGTGCAGCCACCGCTGTGTTATCGAGCCCGGATCGCGCGGGCGTTGCCAGGTACGTGAAAACAGGCAGGGCAGCCTGCACACCCTTGTTTATGGCCGCCTGATTGCCGGAAACGTAGATCCCATTGAGAAAAAGCCTGTTTTCCACCTTTTGCCGGGCCACAAGTCATATTCGGTTGCCACCGTTGGGTGCAATTTCAAGTGTCTTTTTTGTCAAAATGCCGATATCGCCCAAATGCCCCAAGACAACCAGGGTACCATCGCCGGTCGCCGGGCAGATCCGCAGCAGGTAGTCGATGTGGCCCTGGCAACCGGATGTCGTTCCATCGCCTATACTTATACAGAGCCGACTGTTTTTTTTGAGTTTGTGCATGATACTGCTCGCCTGGCTCAAGAGGCAGGCTTGAAAAACGTTCTGGTCACCAACGGTTACATGAGCCCGGAGGCCCTGGAAATTATTAAAGACCGGGTGGATGCGGCCAATGTGGATCTTAAGTCCTTCCGGGACGAATTTTATCAAACCTATTGCGCGGCCCATCTGGAACCCGTAAAGCAAACCCTGAGATTGATGAAATCTTATGGAATATTGGTCGAGGTAACCACCCTGATCATCCCCGGCCTGAACGATGGGCCTGAAGAACTGAGTGCTTTGGCCCGATTCCTGGCAAATGATCTGGGAAAGGAAACCCCGTGGCATATCAGCCGTTTTCATCCAACTTACAGGCTGACGGACAGACCGGCAACACCGGTTCAGACTCTGGTAAAAGCATGGGAGATAGGCCGGCAGGCCGGGTTATACCACATTTATACAGGCAATGTTCCCGGGCAGGCAGAAGAAAACACTTACTGTCACAGTTGTGGAAAGCTGCTGGTGGAACGATGGGGTTTTGGTATCAGGTCGAATCTGATTGAAAATGGACGCTGTCCGGAATGCAAGCAGAAAATTTACGGGGTTTTTTCTGCCGGCTGAGCCTTGTCTACAGGTGTCTTGGCATTCAGGTTTCTAACAGGCAGTACCCGGTAAGCCCGCTTGTGGGCCATTCGATCCATGTAGTAATATACATTGTTGAAATTGAACACCTTTGCACTGGGTGAAAGTCTGTCCCGGTCCGATGTCCACAACCAGCCGCAGGACAGCCGGATAATAGGGACTATGTATACCCACTGACCACAGTCCGATTCATAGCCTTTTGTCTTGTCTACCAGACTTTTCAGTTCGTCCAGAGTAGGCAAGCGCCAGTTGTCGTAGTGAACCGGCAGGGTATAGGGGAAGGTATAAGTTACCCATTGTTTGGCTTCCCGCCACGAAATATCACCATTGTTGTCATTTTTGGCCCACATCAAGCCCAAACTGTGGTCGGTAATGGTGCCGTCACCGTTGTCGGTAAACCTTTCGCCGGCGTTGGCAATGGATAACGTTATAAATACCAATACGCCGACTGCTATCAACCATAAGCGGCTGGTGCCCATGATTTTGCTCCTTGTTTTGGCTTTATGTGAGACTATCATTTTCGAAGTTTAAATCTGTCAAAGAAGCTTTGGCAGATTGGTAAATCTGCTCGGCCGTTTTGGTTTTCAACAGCCTGTTAACCTATGCGTTTGCGCAGCCGTTCGGCTTGTTTCGGGTCCCGGAAAGAGACGACCGTCACCGGGCTGCGACGGAATACTTTTTCGGCGGCCGAACCAACCAGGACTTCCTTAATGTCACTGCGTCCCTTGACCCCCATAACGACCATGTCGGCCTTTTCCTCAACAATAGTCTTCAGAAGTTCTCGAACAGGATGGCCGACTTTGAGGATGATTTTAATTTCCTGAAGATCGATTTTTGACTCGAGAGCAAGCTCTTTCAGCATTTCCTGGCGCTGTTTACGCACACCCTCCACGTAGTGATCACCATCGACTTCATATCCCAGGGAAACAATGCTGCTGACTGCGCTTACGTCGCGTTCATTGATGATGCTTGCCACTATCAGGTTGGCTTCCAGCCGTTTGGAAAGGGCCACCGCGTATTGAAAAATGGGGCCGGCATATTCGGAAAAATCGATTGCAACCAAGATATTGTTGAAAGAATCCATTTTTGATCTCCCTTGGTAAGTCAGCCGAGGCTTTTTCATACTCTCTTAGGCCGACCTGCTGGTGCTGGCCGCCGGCAGACAGCCGGCGGCCGGAATTCAACTTTTAACAGGGACGGCCTTGGGCATCCGGGGCCTTTGCATAAAGTAGAGCACAGCCAGCAGAGCCAGACCTATTGGATAGCACCAGTACCGCTGTCCCTGGGCCATACCAAGGAGTCGGGCTATCAGGTCGGGCCTCATCAGGATCAGGGTGACGCAGAGGAAAAGCGGGATTTCCCAGACCTTGTTGCGGGCAACGAACCAGCCCTGGGTGGCTGAGGCAAAGGCGAAATTGCCAATGCAGGCCATGGCGAAGATCAAAAGCCCCTGGGGCCAACTATTGATGTTATGCAAAATCAGGTCGGCATTGAAAATGAACATGAAAGGCAGAATGGCTGTTCGGATATCGTACATGAAGCCCTGAAGACCTGTAGGAACCGGCGGCGACTTGGCAATGGCAGCAGCGGCATAAGCTGCCAGACCCACAGGAGGAGTGTCGTCAGCCAGGATGCCGAAGTAGAAGCAAAACAGGTGGGCGGCCATAAGGGGGACGATAAAATCGTTCATGGCTCCGATTTCAACAATAGCCGGAGCAGTCAGCGATGCCATGACAATATAGGTTGCGGTTGTGGGCAGGCCCATACCGATGATCAGGCTGGTTATGGCTGTTATTACCAGCATCAGGAAAATATTGCCTCCTGACAGCGTATCTATAATGGCGGTAATTAATTGGCCAAGCCCGAGGGCAACCACACCAACTATTATTCCGGCAGCGGCGGTCGCCAGGGCCACCGACACCATGTTACGGGCCCCGGTTGCCAGAGCGGCGAAAACATCCTTGACCCCCTGGTAAAATGCCGGACCCAGAGGGTCCTTATTCATGTACGCCCTTATGGGATGCTGGAGCAGCATGATTACGGCCATTATCCAGATGGCATTGTAGGCTGCAAGTTCAGGGCTGTGGCGAACCACAATCAGTTCGTAGAGTAGAAAGAGTAAGGGAATCATGAAGTGGATTCCGGAAATCAGGGTCTTGAAAAAAGGAGGCAGTTCACTTCTGGGCATGCCTCTCAGCCCCAGCTTGGAGGCTTCTATGTGGGTAATGTAAAACAATGCCGCATAAGAGGCAAAGGCCGGGATAGCTGCGGCTTTTATTACCTCCACATAAGGTACATTCACATATTCGGCGATGATAAAGGCGGCGGCACCCATGATGGGAGGTGCGAGTTGGCCGTCGGTACTGGCCGCCACTTCCACTGCCGCTGCTTTGGTGGGCGGGTAACCGACTTTTTTCATCAGGGGGATAGTGAAAGTCCCGGTGGTGACGATATTGGCGATGGAAGAGCCTGAAACCAGGCCGGTCAGACCGCTTCCCACGATAGCCGCCTTGGCTGGTCCGCCCTTGAAGCCACCCAGAAGGCTCAGGGCCAGCTGGATGAAATAGTGCCCTGCCCCGGCCCTGTCGAGCATGGCTCCGAAAAGGACGAACAAAAATACAATGGTTGCAGATACATCCAGGGGTATGCCGTAAATACCTTCGGTCGACATGGTCATCTGGCCCATGAAGCGGTTCAGGGAGACTCCTTTGAAGGCAATCAGGTCAGGCATGTAGGGACCCAGGAAAGCATAGAGGGTGAAAGTGACGCAGATGACCGGCAGGGCTGGGCCGATTACCCTCCGGGAAGCTTCCAGAAGCAGGATTACCAGGGCACCTCCCATGATGATATCCCTGGGTATGGGCGCGCCATACCTGGATACCAGGCCGTCATAGTCAAGGGCTATGTACATGGCCGAAACCGCTGCTATGATGGCTATGACCATGTCGAACCAGGGAATGCGGTCGGTAACGGCAAGAAACTTCAAGCCCAGTCGGGGTTTTTTCAGCAACGGATAGTTCAGGAAAACCAGCAGCAGTGCAAAACCCAAATGAATCGACCGGATTATGGTGGAATCAAGGATCAACCATTTTGGCAGTGCCAGCTGGTAAAAACTCCAACAGACGGCTACCACCGGGATTATATATTTTTGCCATCCTTTTGGCCGACGGCTGATGCCCTCTTCTTCTTCTGCTAGCCGTTTGGCCAGTTCCAGGCCTTCATCTTTTTCTTGGCTGGGATCTGGTTTCATTCAACTGTCCTATCAGGGAAAGAAAAGATAAATTTATAATGGAAAATACCTGCAGCAGGCAAGAGCCTGCCGCAGGTACCGCGAGCTTTTACTTCAGCCCAACTTCCTTGAAGTACTTGAGGGCACCTGGATGCAACGGGGCCGATAAGCCTTCTAACATGCTCTTCTTGGTCAGCACCTGGTATGCAGGATGCAATTTTTTGAAACTTTCAAAATTGTCGAATACTTCTTTGGTTATGGCGTAAACCACCTTGGCCGGCACTTTAATGGAAGTTACGAAAGTGGCCTTGACGCCGAATGTGGGGACGTTTTTGTCATTTACAGCACCCGGATAGAGTTTGACCGGGATGTATGATTTGGCGTAGTAAGGGAACTTTTTAACCAGTTTATCCACGTTGGGGATGGATATGAACATGACCTTACGGGCACCGGCGGTGGCTTCCTTGAAGGCTCCACTGGGATGGCCTACGGTGTAGAAGAAAGCATCAATCCGGCCGTCCTGCAACAGTCCGGGTGCTTCAGCGGCCTTGGCGCTTTCAGCAATGATATCTTTTTTGTAGTTCAGCCCGTTGGCTTCCAGGGCATCAATCGAATTCTGGCGCTGACCTGAGCCGGGGTTA
>JALVQM010000321.1:7830-33563 GCA_027025615.1 Desulfobacteraceae bacterium
GGTTACCGATGTTGACCCGGTGGCCCTTGAGGTCTGCAAATTTCTTGATGCCTGAATCTACTGCAGCACAGAGGGTAATTGATTCGGGATGAATGCTGAAAACAGCCCGCAGGTCTTTCTGGGGGCCTTTGTCTTTCCATTCCGCCAAACCGTGCCAGGCCTGGTACTGCCGGTCTGATTGGACAATACCGAATTCCAGGTCTCCGGCCATTACCGCGTTGACGTTGAACACCGAACCCCCGGTGGATTCTACCGTACAACGAATTCCGTATTTTTTACGTTTCTTGTTGACTATCTTGGCGATGGCTCCGCCGGTGGGATAATAAACACCTGTAATTCCACCGGTTCCAATGGTCACAAAGGTTGTTTTTGCCTGGACCTCTGTTGCAGATGTTCCATAGAAAACAACCATCGCAAAAACAAGGGCCATCAAAACATAAAAGACCTTTTTCATACATTCCTCCTCTTTGGTGTTTGTAAAATTGAATTTTTTTAGTTGCATGAGGAACAAAAAACCCTCGACCGTTAAATGCCTCCTTTCTAAAATTCTGGTTTGGGTCACAACGGCAAGTCAGTAGCCGCAGGACATCTTGTTTGCATAATTGATTTTTGCCGTGGAGGGGTTGACATCATACCAGCCAATGGGAAGGCGCATTTGAATGGAATCCGGAACGCAAAGTTTCCTCTGTGTCCAACTACTGGTCGATAAACGCCGGTATGATATGGGCACCACCAGAGCATAAGAAAAATTGGATAGGCCTTTGCAAAATTTTTCAATTGGCCCTGTACCTGGGGCCGGATCAAGCCTTTATCTTTGCAATATTTCCAATGTTTTCACGGTTAAAATTATTGCCCTTTTAAAATTCAAATAAAATTAAGCAATTTCAAAAGGCCTATTAAAACTATTTTCAACCTGTTGTCAAATTAAAAAACCTATGAGCTTATGTCAATAACCGTCTGTCGGTAGGTGTTGCAGGACGGCAATATTTTTGTCGTAAAACGGCGGACAGAACTCATGCCGGCCACGGGATTGGTGTCCTGTTAATAAGTTCTTGACATTATAGCTTGTCTCGGAGATTTTATTAGATTTGTGTTTGATATAATAAAAAACAGCCATTTCAGACAATGGTGATAATTCAAGGCGGGGCCATGTTGACCATTAATGAAGCTGCAAAATTACTTGGAATGCCGAAAGCTACAGTCATGCGCTGGGTACGCCAGGGTAAATTGCCCACGCGTGAGATTGGCGGGCAAACTCTTTTTTCCCAGGAAGAACTTGTGCGCTGGGCCAGGAAAAGAAACATTTTTTTACACCGTGATGTCGAACCGGCCGGCAAAGAGCAACGCTCAGGACCTGAAAGCCTTTACCGGGCAGTGGAAAAAGGGGGAGTTTTCTTTAATGTCAAGGGCAATACACCTACCGAGGTGTTGAGGCGTTCAGCCCAGTTGGTGCCGCTTTCTCCTGAAATAGATAAAAGCTTTATTGCCGACTTGCTGATTCAACGTGAGAAATTGGCTTCCACCGGGATCGGCAAAGGGGTGGCCATACCTCACCCCCGTTATCCTCTGGAGTCGTTGCCGGTTCCGGCCTTGATCACTACTTGCTTTTTGGCAAAACCGGTTGACTTCAAGGCCATTGACGGCAAGCCTGTTTTTGTCCTGTTTGTATTGTTGAGTTCAAACACCAAGTTGCACCTGCACTATCTCTCACGCTTGAGTTTTTGCCTGCGTGAACCCGAATTTGTCTCGATGTTATCGCGCTGCAAGGATCCGCAGCAGTTGCTGGAGGCTATCAGGGAAAAAGAAGCCGCTATAGATTGATGATTTCGCCCTGAGGACAAACCGTCCCGGGGTAAAGAGTTTAACAGGCAATCATTAAAGGAAATATTTTCAGCATAACATGCGCCGTTATATCCATAAGCTCAACGAACGCCTCCAGCTTCTCTTTATTGCAGTGGTGGTGGGGATATTTGCAGCCCTGGCCTCGGTTGCCCTTAACCGGGGGCTGGTGCACGTATTTGAGTGGCTAAACCATTATCGGGGCCACTGGTACGCTTTCTTATTCCCGGCTGTTGGTGCGGCCCTGTCATCCATTTTCCTGCAATACATAGTCAAAGACTCAGGCGGCCATGGGGTTCCGGAGGTTATCTACAGCATTTCACGGCGCGGTGGTCTTTTGAGGTTACGTTCCAGTTATTCACGTTTGGTGGCCTGCCTGTTGACTATTGCCAGTGGAGGCTCCGCCGGACCGGAAGCACCGGTTGTCATCAGCGGGGCCAGTATCGGCTCAAACATCGGCACCTATTTCCGGCTCAAAGACAGGCAAAGGATAGTCACCGTGGGTTGTGGAGCGGCTGCCGCCATAGCCGCCATCTTCAACGCCCCGGTGACAGGGATAGTCTTTACCCTGGAGGCCATTGTCGGCGAATGGTCTCCCATGCACCTGATTCCGGTGTCCATTGCCTCGGTTGTGGCAACCGAGGTCAGCCGGATTTTGCAGGGCAACCAGATTCCTTTTGCCTCCCGCATTTTTAACATTTCCTACTGGGATCTGGCCGCCTGTATCGGGCTGGCTGTTTTGTCAGCCCTGGTATCAATCTGTCTTATCCGCTTTTTACGTCTTTTTTCCGGCCGCTTCAAATCCCTGCCTGCACTGCCCTGGATGCGGGCGGCGGTTGGTGGAATGATGGTGGGGGCCATGGGACTGATCCTGCCCCATGTCCTCGGGGAAGGTTACGAGGTCATCAGGACCATCATCGAGGAAGAATTTTCTTCTGGTATCCTGCTGGCCGCCGTTATCCTTGTGGCCAAGATGGTCGCCACCGCCTTGACGATTGGTTCCGGTGGCTCCGGCGGCCTGTTTGCCCCATGTCTCGTGGTTGGCAGCTTGACGGGGCTGTTTTATCACCAGTTGCTAAGTACGGGCCTGCCGGGGGTAAATTGGGTCGGACAGAGCTATTTCGGCCTTTTGGGAATGGCCGGGGTGATAAGCGGTGTCCTTCAGGCACCCATGACCGGTGTCTTCCTGGTGGCTGAAATCACCGGAAGTTACCAGGTGTTGCTTTCGGTTGTTCTGGTAGCGGTGATAAGTGTTACCGTAAGCCAGTTTTTTGAACCTTCCTCGGTCTATCACCAGGAACTGATAGCCCGGGGTGAGCTGGTCAAGCCACGTACGGATCGCCATATCCTTTCCAACCTTAACATGGTTGAGATCCTGGAAACCGATTGCCGCGTGGTACGTCCGGCCATGCGTTTAAAGGAGCTTGCATCAATTATCCAGCATTCCCATCGCAACTACTTCCCGGTTGAACATCCGGAAAGCGGTGATTTTCTTGGAATGGTCTACCTGGATGATATCCGTTCCTATTTGTTTGATCCCTATCTGCTGGATACGGTTCTGGTTGAACAGGTCATGGAAAGGAACATCGAAACGGTTTCTCTTGACGATGAGCTGGAGTATGTGTTTGAAATTTTTGATCGGACCGGTGCCTGGAGTTTGCCTGTGGTCCAGGACGGTAAATTCCTGGGACTGATCTCCAAAGCAACTATTCTTGACCATTACCGTAAAGAATTGCTGGTCAATGAAGATTAATGAAAAACGGAGGTCATGTCATGAAAAAGCAACTGCTGCACGTTTTTCGAAATACCCCTTTCGGTCGCGAAGTATTGATGCAGTCGGTTTATTTTTGTCGCAAAACCAATAGCTTGTTGCGTGTCTACATACCAAGGTATCGACAGTTTTTAATGTACTTTCAACACGAGATTGCCACTATTGAACTGGACAAATCTTTTTTGCGTGACCCGGACACCGCCCGGGAGCACGCCGAACAGATTATTAAAGCCGGTGGCCTGAAACCGAGTTTCCTGACTCCCAAGCGCCAAACAGCCTCAACCCTGCCCGACATACCGGTGGATTTTGATTACATGACCTGTCCGCGCAGCATCAGCGATCTTTCCACCAGGATCAGTTTGGGACACATTGGTCCCAAGGTGAGGATAATAATTCGCAATGCCCATTTTCCGGTCCTTATCCCGACACCGGTTTACAAGCCATGGAACAGTATTACCGTCTTTTTTGGAGGTTCCCATAATGCTCGCAAGGCCCTAAAGGTTGGAGCGGAGCTTGCCAGAAAAAGCGACTTGCCATTGTACCTGTTTACCCAGGCCGAGGGAAAATCCAGGCAATATTACGAAAAGATTCTTGCCGACGGTGGTTTTGAAGATATGCTTGCGGAACAACATTTCCAATGGCTGTTTTTCGATAAGGGCAAATTCAGGATCAATCTTTATGATGTTCCCCACGATAGTTTGGCAATTGTCGGGGCATACGGCCATGGACTGATCAAGGAAGTCTTGTTCGGCAGTACGATGGAAGAGATCCAGACAATTTTACCCAACAACATGATCATTGTAGGGCCTGAGGTTTCTGTGTGATGCACTTTGGGCCTGACTATTGTTGCCGGTTATAGCATGGCTAAAGTATGTCCTCTTGTTTCGGTCATTATTCCCACCTTCAACCGGGCCTGGGCCCTGCAGGAGGCTATAGACTCGGTTCTGGCACAGGACTATCCGGCCCTGGAAATAATCGTAGTCGATGATGGGTCCACTGATCGGACACCCCAGCTGTTGGCTGGATACGCCGATGGAATCAAGGTTATCCGCCAAGCCAACTCCGGGGTAAGCGCGGCCCGCAACACAGGCATTCGCGCCGCCCGGGGCCGATGGATAGCCCTGCTGGATTCTGACGATATCTGGCTGGCTCAAAAGCTATCATCCCAAATGGATTATCTTGATGCCAAGCCCGGGCTGCTGATCTGCCAGACAGAAGAAATCTGGATCCGTAACGGCCGGCGGGTAAATCCGGCTCGTAAACACACCAAGGCCGAAGGCATGATTTTTGAGAAATGCCTGCCCCTGTGTCTTGTAAGCCCGTCGGCGGTAGTCATGCATAAAAAATTGCTGGAAGAAGTGGGGCTGTTCGATGAAAGCCTGCCGGCCTGTGAAGATTATGATTTGTGGCTGAGGGTGAGTTGCCGCCACCCGATCGGCCTGCTACCCCGGCCGCTGATTATCAAGCGTGGTGGACACCCGGACCAGTTGTCACGCATGCCGGCCCTGGACCGTTACCGGATTGCCGCTTTGCAGAAAGTAATTTCATCAGGACGCCTCAGCACCGCCCAAAGCCGGGCGGCCATTGAAATGCTGCGCAAAAAGTGCAGTATTTACGCTGCCGGGTGCCGCAAAAGGGGGCGTTTAGAAGAAGCCCATAAGTATCTGCAGGTTCCGCTTGAGTGTCAGAAGGGGCTTTATTCGCAATCATGAGGCCGGGATTCATTTTACAGGCAGCAGGCAAATGCCGGGCTGTTTAAGCAGTAACTACACCATCTGATCCAGTTCTTCAATCATGCCTTGCAGGCGTTTTGCCGATACCGGCACGGTGGTCCTGATTTCCTGGGCAAAAACAGAAATCCGAAATTCTTCCAGCAGCCAGAAAAGCTTTTCCAGGTGTTGGCGTTTTTCAAGGGAACTTTCAGGAGTCAGAGAACGGGTCAGGCGTCGAAAGTGATCCTGGAATTGTTCCAGCTGCTTTTTCTTGGCACTGTCTTTTTCAGGATTGACCATAGCCCTCTGGACACGAATGGCAATAGCCTCAAGATAGGCCGGCAGTCGGGCAAGGCGCTTGTCGTCATAGAGCATGATGAAGTTTGAAGGAACGAGCTGTTCCAGGTGAGCCAGCACTTCAGCCTGCAGGGATTGCAACAGGCCCCTGGCCGGAATAGAAGCTGCCTGCAGGCGGCAGTGATGATATTTTTCAACAACACCTGTTACCAGCTTTAATTTGTCAAAGACCCTGGCCGGAAGGGGAGGATCTTTCAATTTGCCAATATGGTTTTCAAATTCGTCGCGGGTGCGCAGGTCGATCATCAGGTTATCGTCTGTCATCCTGTTGTAGACCTGCTTTTCCAGGGACTTGATTCCACCCATCCAGGCGGAAGCTGCAGCAACCTCGGCTCCAAAGTAGATGTTTTTGCGCAATTGTTTCAAATCAGGCGCCAGGCGATGGCTGAGCAGGGCCTTTATTCCCAACAGGTGGGCAGCCCGGGCCTTGTTGATTTCATCGAACGCTGTGACAAATACTCCCCGGGGGGATTGCCGAAGAGCGACAAAAGCTTTCCATCTCCGGTTGGCGGGACCCTGAAGTTCTATTTGCCGGGGCAGGTCGCCAAAGTCCCAGTCCCGGTAAGGACCGTGGGTAAAGCGGCGGCAGGCCTGTTCAAAGGCCTCTGCTCTGCCTTTTTGCACTGCTTCCCGCCTTCGGAGAATAGCCGGGTCGCGACTGGCCTGGACGACATTGCCCTTGTCATCCAGGATGGCGATTCGCATTTTAAGGTGCTTGTCCAGGTTGCTGCTGTCAAAGGCGGTGGCCGGGATCTTTACTCCGAACCTGTCTGCGATAAAACGGCTCAGGGCTGTCGCCAGTGGCTGGTCTTTTGCCTGAAGCTGATCGGTTATAATGGCCGCCGTTTCTGACAATGGTACCAATTGCCTGCGGTAGGCCTTGGGCAGTGACTTCAGCAGGGCGACAATTTTATCCCGGAGCATCCCCGGCACCAGCCATTGCAGGCGGTGGGTGGAGACAGCGTTTGCCCTGGAGGCCGGTATGTGAACGGTCACACCGTCTTTATCAGAACCGGGATCGAAACAATAACTGCATTGCAGGCGGCCGGCTTCGGTATCAATAGCATCCGGAAAGCGTTTCAGAATCCTTTCCTGGGGGCGGTATTGCCAGAGCTGATCTGCTTCAAGGCGCAGAAAGTCATCACCGCCCTTTTCCCGGATAAGAGCTTTCAGGGTTTGCAGGTCACAGACATGCGGCAGTTTCCGGTGGTAGAATTCTTCCAGCCAGGTGTCGTCAACCAGGATGTCGCGTCGGCGCAGCTTGTCTTCTACCTGTTGTACTTGCCGGATCAGGTTCCTGTTATGGAGCATAAAAGGCAGGGGGGTACGCAGGTCTCCTTCCAACAGGCAGCTTCTGATAAAAATCCGGTTGGCGGTTGTCGGGTCATGGGGACCGAATTTTACCTTGCGGCGATCGATGATCAGGCCGAAAAGCGAAACCTGTTCGGTAGCCATGACGCAGGCGTTATTGCGTTGCCAGTGTGGATCTAGGTAGGTGTAGTGACAGAGATTGCGGGCCAGAGGCTCTATCCAGGCAGGATCGATATTGGCTACCTGGCGGGCAAACAGACGGGTTGTGGCCACCATTTCGGCTGACACGATCCATTGACCGGCTGAGGAAAAGACTCCTGAGCCGGGAAATATCATCGCCTGACGGCCGCCGCCGGCCTGGTAGAAGTGTTTCTCCGTACGGGTTGCGATATTTGACAGGAAACCGGCAAGAATGCTTTTGTGAATTGCTATGTAGCGGGCATCGAACCTGGGAGTGCCTTTTTCGGCAAGCGGCCTGGAGCCCTTGAGACCATGTTCTTTCAGGATAGAGCTTATCTGGTTATGAATATCACGCCATTCGCGCATCCTGCGGAAAGAAAGAAAATTATCGCGGCAAAACAGTTTAACCTGCCTCCAACTGGTGCGATTGGCAACTACCTGTTGGTAGGTTTCCCAGATGTTGAGCAGGGTGACAAAATCCGAGTCATGATCGGCAAAAGCAGCGTGGGCCCTGTCGGCGGCAGCCTGCTTGCCGGCAGGCCGCATCCTTGGGTCCTGTATGCTGAGGGCGGCAGCTATGATTTTTATCTCATGCAGACAGCCGCGCTGGTCTGCTTCCAGCAGGATGCGGGACAGGCGGGGATCAAGCGGCAGCTTCGCCATCAGAAGTCCCCGGCCGGTGAGACGGAAACCGGTGGCCGTTGCCGGTGAGGACTCAATAGCTTCCAGTTCCTCCAACAACCTAAATCCGTCCTGGATACTTGAGGGGTTGGGCTGATCGATAAACGGAAAGCGGTCAATGCGTCCGAGTCCCAGGGAAAGCATTCGCAGAATTACTTCGGCCAGGTTTGTCCTCAGAATTTCCGGCTTGGTAAAGCGTGGCCGTTGCTGATAATCATGCTCCGAATACAGCCTGATGCATACCCCTTCAGCGGTGCGGCCGCAGCGTCCCTGGCGCTGGTCGGCACTGCTGCGGGAAACAGGCTGCACAGGCAAGGTGGCTGTACGGGTACGCGGGCTGTATTGGGAAAACCTGGCCAGGCCGGTATCGATGACATACTTGATGCCCGGGATGGTGATGGAAGTTTCAGCCACGTTGGTAGCAACGATGATTTTTCGGCCTGCTGCCGGAAGAAAAACTTTTTTCTGGTCATCGGGAGCAAGGCGCGCAAACAGGGGCAGGATAGTAGTTCCCTTCCACTTGCGTCCGGACAGCAGGGTGCATGTGTCGCGGATGTCCTGTTCGGTAGGCATGAATATCAATACATCGCCCCAGGGAGTTTTGCGCTGTAACTCTTCCATTGCTTCCACTGCCATTTCTACATGGGTTATTTCTCCATTGGCATTGAAAGTCTCTGCTGGGCGGTAAACGGTTTTGACAGGGAAAAGACGGCCCGGAATCTGGATAACAGGGGCCTTGTCAAAGGCCTGGGAGAACTTTTCAGTGTCGATGGTAGCCGAGGTGATGATAAGTTTTAAATCTTTTCGCCGGGTCAGCAGCCTGCGCAGGATTCCAAGGACAAAGTCTATGTTGAGGCTGCGCTCATGGGCTTCGTCCACAATCAGGGTATCGTACTGGTTCAGCCAACGATCCTGCTGGAGCTCGGCCAGCAGGGTCCCGTCGGTCATTATCTTGATATAGGTGTTTTCTCCCATGCACTGGGAAAAGCGGATTTTGTAACCTACTGCTTGCCCGCATGTTTGGCCGATTTCCTGGGATATGCGCTGGGCAACTGTAATTGCGGCTATCCGACGGGGCTGGGTACAGCCGATCATACCTTTGGTGCCAAGGCCGGCTGCCAGGCAGTATTGAGGGATCTGGGTGGTTTTACCAGATCCTGTCTGGCCCTCGACTATGACCACCTGTCTGCTGGCTATGGTCTCGATGATTTTGCCCCGTACAGCTGCTATGGGAAGCTCGCCGGTAGATGATATTGCCGGACGGGCGGCGATACGTGCCTGGCAATGCTGGACCGACGAACTGATGGTGGCATGGAGGGCCTGCAATCGCTTTGCAAATCGCCCCTGGGGCAGAGTGCCTTTTTTCGATTGTTTTTCAAGGCGTGCAAGGGTCTGTTTAACCCTCTGACGATCAGCTATCATGGCGGAGGGTAACATGGCCCGTATGGCCTTGATAATTTTGGCTGTAGACGAATTCATAAGCGCCAATATATGCCGGTTCGGCCCAAAATATCAACCAGACAAAAGTTTGCCGTCCGGCTGGAGCCAAACCCCGGGCATCCTGGAGCAAGGATGCTTTAATAAAAAGTTGTCGCTGTGCATTATGTGCAGCAGGTATGGTCATTTTCCAATAACCGCAATAAAGATATACTTGACTCCCCAGCCGCTGTTTAAGATATTAAAAACATACGTGCCCTTCCTGGAATGAATATCTGCTCTTATGATAATTATGGCGGACTTGCATGTAGTCTGCACAATTTTTATATTCGGCGAAAAAGCAGAATCTGCTCAAACCGGACGGCGTTAGAGCATGGGAGATAAAATATGAGGATATTCAGGAAGAATAATCCCGGTTCGCCAGAGACGAAGACCCCCCATCATTACGTATTGGCACATGTTGCATTAAAGCAGATTTGCTTTCAAAATCCCTTGGGATTTTTCGGCCTCATGGGTTCGCCGGACAGAGAAGAATTCCTCAATGATCTATGGGCACAAGTATGTAAGAACTGTGACAAAGAAGGTCAATCCAGTTTCTCCATAGATGATGTAATGATTGATACAATCAGAATAGGTGATTATCCAGCTGTTCTTGTCACGATGCCAAAGCCTCACCATGTTACCGAAGCACACATGGTATGTATTGTATTGATGGTGCCTCTTGCAGATATGAAACAGAACGGGAAAGTTATGAAAATTCATTATTTCACTCTTGAAAAAGGTGCCACTGAGGAAGGACAGGAGCGTACTGTCCTCTGTGAATGGGATGAGGATACGCATTATAATTATGGCGATGGTCCTGACCCAACACCGGAAGCATTCATTGAAACTATTATACAGCGCTTGCACTAAAAAACGGGTTGCCCCTTGGCTCATTTTTCCAGATTATGGGGATTTTCCCAGAATCACATCAAAACTGACGGTCATAGTTCCTGTAATTTTCTCCAGGTTATAATCGCTGCATAAAGCATCTGCACAGATTGTTTTCATACCTATGATATTTGCTTTCATAGTACCTTTGATCCTGTCTCCAATAGAAGCCCCGAAATAAGCGAGTTCAATGGTGCCACTTTCTGCTTTAAATTCGACTGGACCGTAATCATCACTAATTTGAGGCGTGATGAACATCAGGTCCGCGTGCCCTGCAGCATTTTGAGGCGGCAACGGTGCTTCCAATAAATTGTCAATAGAACAATGTAGTTCATCCCCATTGCTTGAGGCACCATAAATATACGGCCATGCACCTTCTTCTGGAATATATGCATTGAGGGTTTCTGCCGTAAAGCTTGATGAATAGTATCCCGGGATACTGATTGAACCAGTCATAAATGACTTGTTGGTTTTCGTCGAACATGGATTTTGAAAACTTTCACTTTTCTCTATGTAAATATTAACCGATTGATACTTTCCTTTTGATATAATAAAATCTTCTTCATTCATTGTATTTGGAAAGTTTTTCAACACATACTCTTTAAATGCTTCTCCATTTTGTTTTGTTCTAAACTCATTGATCTTGTCCAGTGGATAGGTATAATATAACGAAGATCCCATATTTACTGATGTTAGCAAACAGCCAAAGCGTTTGGTAGTTGTCTCGTTTGGTTGGTACTCAACCGTACTACGCATCTGAACAATGCCGTTTTCATCTATTTCAAGATTGGCTGTATGTGCAAAAGATGGATAAAATTTATTGCCACCTTGGTTTCTATCCGGCCAAATTTCAGATGTATTAAAAGCGATAACCACCTGCCGCCCCTTTTTTATATACTCTTTTAATTCGGCAATAGTTTTAGAAGTAACCGGCTCATCTGCATCATATGGAGTAAGATTATCAAAAAAGGTATCTAAAAATGCTTGAATGTGAGCTACACTCATGTGTTTGGCATCTGTTGGGGTTATTTCTAAACCGAACTTAGACTTGACTATGTCAACTATTTGTTGTTCTGTGCAACCACGCTTTAAAAAATTTGCAACAACATTGCGAAATGTTCCAGAATGACAGTTATACGATACAAGTCCCGAACTAAAATGTGACAGCTTAACTTGCGCTATATAGGCGCCCGGTGTTCCAGAAACAATCACATCTTCACCAGTTGGCAAAGCGTCCAGTGGATCGTTTCCTTTTGCGACATACCATTCTAAGGATTCTTCATTTGTCCAGCTTGATGGTAAAGGGAAACTCACGACAGCAGGTATATTTAAAATAGTGCCGTCAGGTTCAAATACAGCACCAATGATATGGAGGTCGTCTACTCCGCCTTGTACTTGTGCATCGCCATCAAATATTGAGATATCAACAGTGCTCAGGGAAACATCAGTGTCTTCATTCAGTGCATATGGCGGGATATAAAGAGAAATCCCATTTTCCAATTCCACAGTTCCTCCGCTATCTGCCTTAATTAGTTGAGTGACTGTGTCTTGTGCTCCTGGTATTGAAGTTGAGAGACTATCTCCATCACCTCCACCTCCACCGCAACCTATAAACGCGAAGAACGCACCAATAAATAGGACAAGAGTTAATAATAATATTTTTCTATATCTCATGGTTATCCTCCTTTCCTATATGGAAAATATAACTGCGGCAAAACATTCCGAAAAGAGCACAAAGTAACCGTATTTTAGTTGTGTTTTAAATCTTACATTAAGGGGCACAGTTCGGTTGAGGCGGCTCACCTGCTTTTATTAACCCGGCAATGAAATAGAGCTTCATGCTGCATACGCAATTTTAGAATGTTGAAAGTACTTTTTTGACTCGATTGGGCCTCTTTTGAAGCATGCGCAGGTGCGAGATTGTTTTTTTGCTGCGTGTCGGAACGCCCCGAGTGATTCCCGGCTTTCAGATCACAGTTTTAATAACCATCAAGATTTAACTCCGGTGAGTAGGAAGGCAAAAAAAATAATTCGATCTGATCCTCATGGGCCTTGAGCCATTCTTTTACAAGCTTGCTGTTATGGACGCGAAGATTATCCAATATCAGAAAAATTTTCTGTCCCACATCTTTGATCAGACGCTTCAATAACTTGATCAGCGTCTGGGAGTTCATCGTGTTGCGATACAGCATAAAGCGCACCTTGCCCTGGTTGGTGATCGAAGAGATTAGGTTGATACGCCCGCGTTTAGCCGGCAGCCGAATCGCAGGCGTCTGCCCCCGCGAAGCGTAACTGCGCCCATGCTGGCTGTCGTTGCAAAGCCGGGTCTCATCACCCCAGTGGATTTCGGCCCTTTCGGCCTTAGCTCTTTTGGCAATGGCAGGGTATTGTTCATCCATCCACTTTTTGACCGCCTTGGGATTTTGCTCATAGGCTCGGCGCAAGGGCTTTTGTGGTATATAGCCCCAGCGTTTGAGATACTCGCCTACGGTGCGAATCGGCATATTGATGCCAAACATATATCTGATCACCTGCTGCACGGCAATGCGCGTCCACAGTGCAAAGGGCAGCTTGAGCTGATCGGGATTTTTGTCCACTATGGCTTTTTGAATCTTTTTTTCCTGCTCTGGGCTCAGGGTGCGGCAAGAACCCACAGGACGCCCCCTTTTTTTTGCCCGAATGGCTTTTATGCCGTCTTTCTTGTATGCGCGCCACCATTTGCTGACTGTACTGGGGTAGACACCGACAATTTCAGCAATCTGTGCTTGCTTCATGCCCTTTTTGCAAAACCGGATGGCCTGCTTTCTCAACTCTTGTTGTACTTCCGGTTTCAGTTTGCGTGCATCTGTAGTTTGCATACACTGGGATATAGCATACAGAAATACTTTTGGCTATATTTATTTGCCGGGTTAATAATTAAGCCGACGCAAAAAGCCGTCTTGCGCCAACAACCTGTCAGGGCAGAATATTGTCTTGAAAGGCATTGGAAAAACCGCCTTTTGGGGACTGCGTTGGCCGATCAGCTCGGGCGACGATTAGCATTGCCGGTAAAGAGGCAAAAATGATGGCTGAGGAGATCATAAAAAAATTATCTGAAACAGTGGGGTACAAGGAATCAGAGGTTGAAATGTTTCATGCCGGGGGCCATCGAATCCGGCAAGTGAAACGTCTGTCCCGGGCAGCTTCAAAGTGTTCCATTCAGGCTGAGGCGGTCAGCTCCAGGCACTGCAACTCAGGACATGTTGTCGGGCAAACGTTTAATCTAGATGTAGACGGAAATTTATAACAAAACTCTGTCCAAAAAAGATCTGCGTTTACTTGATATCGCAACTTGCAATTCCAGTGGCACTAATCAACGAAAGGCTCAGCTAGGGCCTTGAGCCAAATGACTTTCATCTCATGCGGTACGTCCGATGCCCGGATGCCGGTGTTGAATGTTATGGATACGGCCAGGTTATGCTCAGGGTTATTGTTGTCCCACGGGTAAAATGAAATCTGCAATCAGGGTAACAATGGCCGGCGATTTCTGATCTTGCAAATGATTAGAATACTGAGCAATGTGCTGGCAGTGGGATTGCAGAAAGAATACAAGACTAAAAATATAATTTAATAATAACAGGTATATCTTCCAGATTGATCCAATCTGGATAGAGGAGGGGGAAAGTAAAATTACTCCTTACGACTTGACAGTTGACCTGCAGAAGTTACTTTGTGCCTGGCACCGGCAGCTGAATGCAATCTTGTTGTTTTTGTCTTGCCACTGTGGATGGCTTTCCTGTAAAATACGTGGCTAAGGACAAAGTGATTATGGTGCCCCGGTACACAGGTATTCCAGCTAGTACCCGATAGATACATCGTAGATCAAGGCAGATATCAGCCCGAAGAAAAATTCTGCCTCGGTTTTGAAGCTCTGGTGCACACTTGACCTCACCTTTTGAATCCGTGGTGCTCAGATACCTTCCGCATTTGTACTTGTGTTGCTGATTATAGAATCTCATCCCGGCCTCCTCTGGGTGGAATGGTTTTGGGCTAGGGAGTATCTTTTACCACCTTAATCCCAAAGCCATAGATGTTATCAAATTGCCGCCCTGGGATTTTTAACCGCTGCGTTTTGTAAAAACCGGTGAGTTTGTTGTTGGTTTGACAAAGCATAGCAAAAAAGGAGAGTGGAAATGACAATAGACAGCAAGTGTCCGATAATGGATTCCGTTTTTAAGCACACTACTTTGGGCGGGAACATGATTCGCAATTGGTGGCCCGACCAGCTGAATCTTAAAATTCTTCACCAGAACTCCTTCGAACTTAAGCCCGTCAGCCCTGATTACAATTACGCCGACGCATTTGGACAACTCGACTATAAAGGGCTCAAGGAAAACCTGCGGAAGTTGATGACCGACTCCCGGGACTGGTGGCCGGCCGACTACGGGCACTATGGCCCTCTGTTTATCCGCATGGCCTGGCACAGTGCCGGTACCTACCGCGTCTTTGACGGACGCGGCGGTGGAAGTACCGGAAACCAGCGCTTCGCACCGGTCAATAGTTGGCCGGACAACGTCAACCTTGACAAGGCCCGTCGCCTGCTTTGGCCCGTTAAAAAGAAATACGGTAACAAAATTTCCTGGGCTGATCTGATGATTCTCGCAGGTAACGTTGCCTTGGAAGATATGGGATTCAAAACCTTCGGATTCGGTGGCGGTCGCATGGACATCTGGGAACCTGAGGAAGATGTCTACTGGGGTCCGGAGTCAGAGTGGCTGGGCGACGAACGCCACAGTAATGAGCGTGAAATGGGCACCCCGCTTGCTGCTGTTCAGATGGGCCTTATCTATGTCAACCCTGAGGGCCCCAACGGCGAGCCCAATGTCCTTGCCGCAGCGGAGGATATTCGTGAGAGCTTCAAGCGTATGGGAATGAACGACGAGGAGACCGTTGCCCTCATTGTAGGCGGTCACACCTTTGGCAAATGCCACGGAGCCGCCGATCCGGAAAAATATGTCGGCCCCGAACCCGAAGGGGCACCGCTTGAAGAACAAGGATTGGGTTGGAAGAGCACTTACCGGAGCGGTAAGGGGCCCGACACTATCTCCAGCGGTCTTGAGGGCGCATGGACTCCGACTCCCACCAGGTGGGACAACAGCTTTCTCGAACTTCTCTTTAAGTACGAGTGGAACCTGGAAAAAAGTCCCGCCGGCGCATGGCAGTGGGTAGCTGTGAATCCGGATTCCGAGGATCTGGTTTCCGATGCCCACAACCCTGACAAGCGACACAAGCCAATCATGCTCACCACTGACCTGGCACTTCGCATAGATCCTGTATACGGTCTTATTGCAAGACGATTCCTGGACAATCCTGATAAACTGGCAGATGCCTTCGCCCGTGCGTGGTTCAAGCTCACCCACCGTGACATGGGGCCGAAGGCCCGCTATCTTGGTCCCGAGGTCCCCTTGGAAGATTTGATCTGGCAGGATCCTCTGCCACCGGCAGGCCACGCTCTAATCGACAAGCAGGATGCCGTTGTTTTGAAGAAGAATATTCTGGAAGCTGGGGTTTCCATAACCGAGCTGGTCTATACTGCCTGGTCTGCGGCTTCCACCTTCCGCGTTTCAGATAAGCGCGGCGGGGCCAACGGCGCTCGCATTCGCTTGGCACCGCAGAAGGACTGGGAAGTCAATCAACCAAAACAACTAGCAAAAGTGCTTGGCATACTCAAACAGGTTCAGGGCACGTTCAATGCCTCCCAGAATAACGGCAAGCGGGTTTCCCTTGCAGACCTCATTGTTCTTGGCGGTGTCGCCGCTGTCGAAGAAGCGGCCCGTCTTGCCGGCTTTCCGGCAGAAGTTTACTTTGCTCCCGGACGAACCGATGCTTCCCAGGAACAGACTGACATCGAATCGTTCAATTACCTGGAACCTGTTGCCGACGGGTTCCGAAACTACCTGAAGCCGGAATGTAGTTTTCCCGCCGAGCAGGCGCTTATTGACAAAGCCCAGTTGCTTACACTTACCGTGCCGGAGATGACGGTGCTTGTCGGCGGAATGCGTGTGCTTGGGGCCAACTATGGCGGCGCTTCCGATGGTGTATTTACAGATCGTGTTGGTGTGCTCACCAACGATTTCTTCGTCAACCTTCTGGATATGAATGTGGAGTGGAAACCCACTTCAGAAGACGCCCGCTTTTTTGAGGCCTACGATCGCAAAACAGGTGAGTGCAAGTGGACAGCCACTAGGGTGGACTTGGTTTTCGGTTCTAACTCGCAATTGCGCGCCCAAACGGAATTCTATGCTCAGGACGATAATCAAGAAAAGTTCGTGCATGATTTTGTGGCCGCCTGGAATAAAGTTATGAATCTCGACCGTTTCGATCTCCTCTGGTGGTAGGCTATCAGATAGCAACCGTTTCCAGAGGACGGCGCTATGCGCCGCCGCTGAATGAAACAGTTTGAGGTGCGCTGTGCGATTTCCATTAAGTTCTCCGGGCAGCAATTACAGTAGCCTGTTAAGACATACCGGTGCCGGTTATTGTGCTTGAGACGGGGAGGTCATCCGTTGAAAGAGGATTATATGACATGATAGCAAATATAAAAGTGAAACTCCCAGATTCCTGTAATTGAAATTGCGCAACAAAACCTTAGAGCGAACACAAAAAACAGGACATTGAGAAATACAGATACTTCAATCGGTCAACACCGGGGATGACAGGATGGTAGCTGCTTTTTGAACTTCAATTACCTTTAATGTTGAAATTATCTCAAAAACTAAAAGGCATCCGTTATTAACGGATGCCTTTTGTGTTTTAACCGGTACCGGTGTTAGATTCGGCGAACGTTTTTTGCTTCCGGGCCGCGGTCGCTTTCTTCAATGTCGAAGGTTACGCGTTCGCCTTCGTTGAGTGTTTTGTAACCGTCCATTTGAATGGATGAAAAATGGACAAAAATGTCGCGGCCTTCCTCTTCGTTGATAAAACCATAACCTTTTCGATTGTTGAACCATTTCACCGTACCATTTGCCAAAGTACAATCCTCCTTTTGTGAATCTGTTACCTCAACAACCCCCATCCTCGGATAATATCCCGGCAAATGTTCCTGGAATACTACCAGGGGCATTGCCTCAATATTATCCAGCTATCAGCTTAAGCTATGGCATAAGTGATGGTCAAGTGAAAAAAATACCACTATGTTATGAAAAGATGGATAGTTAGCAGCTGTTGAAATAAATTTATTTGATTAATGAATAAGTAGTTTTTGCAAAATATATTATTGTTTTTGAAGGACACATGTAGTTTTTTTGCGTAATTATAAAAGAGGGCGTCGGCAAAACCGCCAGCCTGGTCCTCTCTGGCCTGTTTTGCCGGTTTAAAATTGGTCCCCGGAGATTATTTTGATCGAATCAAAACTGTATTTTTACCTCTTTTTGTCTCGTCCCCGCTTTGTTTTTCCAGGTTTGAAATAGGCGTACACCACCTTGAATTCAGCTGTCAGGGGGTTAACCAGACTATCCGGGCTTGTTGCCTTAGCTTTTTCAGAAAGGTATTTACTGCGTCTTTGGCTTTTCGATGGTAAAGCAGGCGTTTTATCAAGGGGCGGGCTTGTTCCAGTGACATTAATTCAGCCGGTTTGGAATCGGTGACCATAATCAGGTGGTAGCCGAAGCGGGTTTCGAAGATGGGGCTCAAATGACCAAGGGGCAATGAAAATGCAGCCTGGCCGAATTCATCGATAACCTGGTCTCTGGAAAAAAAGCCCAGATCTCCCCCACGGCTTTTGCTGGGGCATTCTGAATACTCAACAGCCAGGGCTGCGAAATTGTTTCCGTCCAGGGCAAGTTGCTGGATGTGGCTTATCTTGTCATAGGCACTCAGTTTTTCTTCATCGGTCGCAGAGCCGCTTACTTTGATCATTATATGGCGGGCCCTGATCATGTAACGGGTTTGCAGCAAATCCGGATTGCTTTCATAGAACGTTTCTATTTCCTGATTGCTTACATTCAAGCTGCGTAGGACCGTCCGTTGCAAAAGACGTTCAATCAGCAATCCGCTTTTTATTCTGCCAAGGGCGGCCTGATGATCAAGCCCTGCAAAGAGCCCTGTTGGGTCTTCATGTTGTAAGTGCAAAAAATCACGCCAGGCTTTACGAACCAGGGTTGATTTCAAGGGAACTTTACGACGTTGAGCTTCCTGGAGCAGCAACTGGCGATCTATCAGGATTTCTATAAGTTCCCTGTTGTTAACAGCAGCGTGTTGGCCCGAAGGCTTGATAAGATTACGTCGGGCTGCATCCGCGGTCAGGAAAATCTTTTCCTGGCCAAGCGTTGCTTCTGAAATGGGATAGTCATTTACAGTGACCAGGGTTGCGGACATGGCTGAAGAAAAATTGACCAGGAATACCAGCAGGATGATCAGAATGAATTTTGCTCTTTTCATGGTTAGAAACCTAAATTCTGGTTGATCAATACAACCGAAATATCGGTAAGGCTCGGCCGGCGATGCAAAATGGTAGTAACCCGGCAAATACGCTGGGGTGAACTGCAATCGACACAGATTCCCGTTTCGGCACAAGGTGTTTTCATATCCAGGCTTTTGGCACGCATGGGAGCTGCAACTTCCCTGACACGCCTTAAAGCGGCATGAAGATCCGGGGCTAACTTGTTGACTCCGGCGACTATGATTACTTTGCGCGGGCCGAAAGTCATTGCGCAGGTACGGTTTCCGATACCATCAACGTTAACTATTTCCCCGCTGATGGAGATGGCGTTGGCGCTGCACATGAAACAATCACAGCGTCCCTGCATTAGCCTTGTTTCAAGATCCTGTTCAGCGGAAAGATCCGCTTGCCAATGATCATATATGGTTTTCCCATTCTGGCGCAGAAGCTCTATGATTTCCAGTGCCCTGGTTGTGGAAGAACCGCCGAATCCGAAAGAGTCAAATTCGGTCACAAGTCCTCCAACGAGCTCCCGGGCCTGATCTATGGTTTGTACCCAGTGGGCGTCAAAACCATTCTTTTTCAGGTTGTCAACGCATTTGGCAGCAAGTTTTGCGCTTAGCCAGCGACCATAGTCTTCCATGGGATGCTCCCCTTCAAGTAGTTCGGGTTTGCACTTAACTGTTGTTTGCCTTTTTCATATATCAACAGGGCCGTGTGTGTCAAAGAGAGGCCTGTTGACCAAGAATCCAATTTTAAAAAATCAGAATTAAGCTCGTGGCTTTTGTTCAGCCTATTCCAATTCGGCACGGCAGGCAATCAGATATCAGACTGCGCAGTTTTTGGCGCAAAACACGGTAGGAAAAGTAGCGCTTACCCAGTTCATAGTTGTGGTCGACCATTTTTTGTTTGTAGTCAGGGTTGCGGAGCACTTTTTTGGCCAGGCGGATGGCTTTCTGGGTTACATAGCCGTCTATTTCTATTACTGAAAAGCCCTTGGGCCGGATATCTGTGGTGTAAATCGAATAATTGTTGATAACGATCGGTTTGCGGAAATAGATTGCTTCCAGGAATGCATTTCCAAATCCTTCGAAGTTGGAAGGATAAGTGACAAGATCCGCATGGGGATAAATGTCATTGAGGGTATATATTTTCCTTCCGTCGGCCGTGGTGCCCCGGCGGTCATTGATGATATCTGATACAAAAAGTGTATCGACTCCCATCAGGCGTGAATATTCCCATATCCGGCGTTCATAGTCGTGGCCCTCGTCTCCGGAGGCATGGGAGATCACCAGCTTGGCTTTGGCTCCCAGCCGACGCACAAACTCAATGGCATGTTCTATTCCCTTGCGTTTGACTACCCTGGTAGGCTGCAGGATCAGCAGTTCGTATTTTTTCAAACCCAGGGCTTCACGCACGTCCGCGGCATAATCGTCAATAGGGGCAGGTGGATTTTCAAAGTCCATTACGTTGGGAATGATGGTAGCTGAAATTCCCGTTCTGAGGCTGAGTTGATTATCGCCTGAAGAGTTGATCACCACGTGCTTGATAGCTGGCAGGTGAGGCGGGAAGGCCATGTTAAGGTAATCCCAGCAGGCATTGAGCATGAAGTGTTGACGTTCCCAGAAAAAATCGTGATGGTGAGCGATGGTATTCATCCCTGTTTCCATGATCAGCTCGGTCAAGGCAATACCCAGGGGCAGGTTCAATGGAATTGTCAGGGAGTTTTCAGGTACCAGCATGTCAATATTATATTTTTCAATGAATTGGTGCAGATGCCGCTTGAGATAACGCGACAGGTTGTGAATCTCGCGGGTCGTGGCAGGGTTGCGCCGGGTTACACCGAAACACTGATTGTATATTTTTTTTATGTCCGGATGCTGGAAATGGGCCTCGGGGACTTTATATGAACGCTGAGGGTCACGGTCGACTTCTCCGGCGAAATAATAGCATCCAAGTCCTTCTTTTTCAAAAACTTCAGCCCATTTTTCAGTCTCAAGGCTGACTCCATCAGTTCCGGCAAAACGGGTAGAAACAAAGCCAACTCTGTGTTCACGGTTGCAATATTCACAAAAAGCCATGACCGTCCTTTCCTTCAGGATGTTGCCGATAAACAGAACGTGTTATTTATTCTATCGGAAATATACCCCGGGGCTTTAATCATAATCTGAAGGAGCCGGAAAGCAGTCAAGTCAGGATCAGGATAGAAGGTAAAATCCCAGGGCCGGATCTTCTGCTTCATGGGGGCTGAATGCGGTACCCACCATTTTTTGATTAATGTTGCGAATAATGACTTTTTTGCGAATCAGAGTACGCCGCTTGTCGTCCAGGTTGAATTCCACGTCCAGCATGTCGCCAACCCTGAAATCACGGGGGGCATTGAGTTTGATTTTCAGGCCGTTGCTGGAGATGTCCAGCACGGTCATCAATCCCTTGTCCATTTCTCCCTGCTGTCCATGGTAAACAAAAGAACCAGGCAAATTTGTCTTCTTACGGTATTGTTTCCGTTTTTCCAGGATTGAAGTGAATCTATGGCCGCAGGAACATCTACAATTTACGCGTACCCTTTTGTCTAGATAGGCATACTTTGAGACATTTGCAGTAGTGGTATTGCCGCATTTGGGGCAAATGAAGGTGGCAGTATCATCCCGGGCGATAAACACCCTTTCGGTCATGGATGCCTCCCTTGGTCATGGGGTTGACTTGCCGACGGTGCACCTTTTTCAAGAATAGACGGGGCCTTACGAATTATCCTTGTTATTTCCGGTTGGTAACGGGTGTCGCCTTCCATTTTACGTCCTGCCAGCCGGATTAGAAAAAAACTTATAAAAAAAGCAACCCCTGCTCCCAGTACGGATGCAAGGGATTCGTTTATGTCAGAGGCCCTTGCCCACTGGTTGCCTGCCAGGGCACCTGCAAGCATGCAGATTATGGGAAACAGGTATGTCATGAAAGTTACTTTCAGCAAAGATTTAGTGGCCACTTGAACGCATACCCTGTCGCCGGGTTGGGCTCCAGCCAGGTTGATGGCCTTTATTTCCATCTCCTGACTGTTGCGGTCTACATTGCAACTGTGCCTGGCCGAGCATGATTCACAGGCGCTGGACCTGACTGTTTTGACCAGGGCCAAGCCTGTTTTGCCCGGTTTTAGCTTGATTACTATGCCTTCTTCAATGGCCATGAAAATTAACCGTCCTCAGCGATTGATCATTAGCCGGCCGTGTTTTCGGAAACTTCTTTTTCCACCTCACGGGCGGTGCGCCGATAGCAAATCAATCCGCATTGCAAGCAACGTTTGGCTTCAGCCAGGGCCGTCTTTTCATCGTAGCCTTTTTCTATTTCGCTTCCGGCAATATAGACCGCCGATGGATCCACAGGCATAATATTTCTGGCAACCGGCAGGACTTCTTCCACATGGTATACATTCTGGATGTGCGAATCCGGCTTCAATACGTTAGGAGCCGGTTTTTGATCAATTCCGTAAATTGCCTTGTGAACTGAGGCCGCTGCCCTCCTGCCGCCGGCTATGGCTTTAATGGCGGCGCTGAAGTCGGTAAAAACGTCGCCGGGCACCAGCAGTCCGTTTTGCAGAGGCGAAGGTACGGGTTTATAAGGGGCGAATCCTTCCCAGCTGCCAGGTGCTTGTCCCTGCCCCTCATCGTCGGTATCTTTACTATCTGTAAGCATGGTTGGCAGGATAATCAACTCCGGTATTCTGCCTGCCCCCAGGATAAGGGTGTCGGTTTGGATACGGGCACTTTGGCCGTCTTTAAATTTGGTACAACTTACAGCGGTCAGTTCGTTGTTTATTCCGTAAAGCCGAGTTATGGCTGCCTGTTCGATGATTTCAATGTTATCCTGTTCAATTTGTCCCAGTTTGCCGCAGGTTACAACAGTTACGTGCTTGGCCCCCTTAGTCAGGCAGGCCTGAGCTTCTTCCAGGATTTTTTTGCCTTCTCCGGCCAGAACAACATTACCGTCAAGGGCGCCGGAGGGCTGGTCCTGGCGGAGGACATCGACCAGCAGGCGGCAGCCAAGGATCTTGGGTTCAGGCCTGCCTCCGGTGCGGGCCAACCTGCTGTCCCAGCCTCCCATGGCCAGTATGACGGCCTCAAAACCCTGCTCTATTAGCTGAGAAAGGTTGAAGTCGCGGCCCAGGGTCTTGCCTGTCTTGGCTGTAATACCAAGTTCCAGGACACCGTCGATATCCCAATCCAGGATTTCATCTGGCAGGCGGTATTTTGCAATGGCTGTCCGCAGCAGCCCCCCCAAACGGTCTCCGGCCTCAAAAACGGTAACCGAATGTCCCAGCCTGGCTGTGAAAAAAGCGGCGGACAATCCTTCCACCCCGCCGCCGATGACCGCTATCCGATGTCCGGTTTCAGGAGCACGGTAAGGTTGAACCCGGTTTCCGTTCTGTTTCTCGTAATCAGCCGCAAAGCGTTTCAGGAAATTGATGGCCACCGGCTCGTCAAGCAACTGGCGACGACATGTATCTTCGCATGGACGGGGGCATATTCGACCAATGACCGTTGGAAACGGATTGCGCTCCTTTATTACCTGGACAGCCCCCCGGTAGTCACCGTGGGCGATGTGATCGATATAACTGCTAATGTTTATTCCGGCGGGACAGGCCCGTTGGCAGGGCGTTGTGCAATCTTCAGTTGTATATTCTTTGATGATTCGGCGGGTGACCGATGACAGGTTGATTATATTTTTAGGACATACTCTTTCACAGGTTCCGCATCCGGTACATTTTTTTTCATCCACCACCGGCAATCCTTGAGGCCCCATGGTAATGGCATCAAAAGGACAAGCCCGGGCGCAGGTTCCCAATCCCAGGCAGCCAATCGTACAAACTTTCATGCCGCCGTTGAGAGCTGCAGCGGCCCGGCAGTCGGCAACCCCGTCGTATAAGAATTTGGTATCAGCTTCGGGCACGCCGTATGTGCATCCCGGCAGGGCGATGTCCGGTTCACGGGCTTCGATACTGACCCCTAGAATGGCTGCGATGGCCTCGGACACTTCGGGACCGGCGGCTACACATGAGTTGGGTGCTGATTTTCCCGCCACGATGGCTTCCGCATTGGCTGAACAACCGGGGTAACCGCACCCACCGCAGTTGGCCCCCGGCAGGGCATCGTCAATGGCTTCAATTTTGGGATCAACGTAAACGTAGAATACTTTTGAGGCGATTGCCAGTCCGAGCCCCACGATCAGTCCCAGTCCCCCCATGATGATAACGGCTGAATACATTGTGTTGCTCCCGTATGCCTGTGGGTTGGAATGTTTAAAAAAGCAAAGCTTGGCCGTTGAAAAAAATTACTGAATGGCCCCGAAACGGCATTTTTCGTAACAGGTCAAGCACTTTATACATTTTTCCTTGTCTATCCGGGCTACCTGTTTTTTCTCCCAGGCAATAGCGTCGGCCGGGCAGCTTCTGGCGCACAGCCCACACTTGGCGCACAGTTCAGGATCGACTTCAAATTTAAGAAGTGCCACACAGCGTTTGGCCGGGCATTTTTTATCATAGATGTGGGCTTTAAATTCATCCCGGAAGTAACGCAGGGTTGAAAGCACAGGGTTTGGGCTGGTCTGCCCCAACCCACAGAGAGAAGATGAACGGATTACCTGAGAAAGTTCTTCAAGAACTTCGATATCACCTGGTTCTCCCCGCCCTTCACAAATTTTTTCCAGTATTTCGAGTAGCCTGCGTGTTCCCTCACGGCAGGGTGTACACTTGCCGCAGGATTCATCCTGGATGAATTCCATGAAAAAGCGGGCCATGTCGACCATGCAGGTGGTTTGATCCATGACGATGACACCGCCGGAGCCCATAATGGCGCCTACCTTGGCAATGGCCTCGTAATCAACCGGGGTGTCAAGGTATTTTTCCGGTACACAGCCACCGGAAGGCCCGCCCAGTTGGACGGCTTTGAATTTGCGTTTTTTGGGTATCCCGCCGCCGATATCGAAAATCAAGGTGCGCAAGGTAGTTCCCATGGGAACTTCCACCAGGCCAATGTTATTGACATCGCCCGACAAAGCAAAAACCTTGGTGCCCTTGCTTGTTTCCGTACCCACCGAAGCATACCAGGCCCCCCCATTGACAATGATCTGGGGTATATTGGCCAGGGTCTCTACGTTGTTCAGAACAGTTGGTTTTTCCCATAACCCGTTTTGGGCCGGAAACGGCGGCCGTGGACGGGGCATGCCACGCTGGCCTTCAATGGAGCGCATAAGGGCTGTTTCTTCACCGCAGACAAATGCCCCGGCACCCTGGTAAATTGATATGTCAAAGTTGAACCCCGATCCCAGTATGTCTTTTCCCAGCAGTCCATGTTCCCGGGCCTGGGAGATGGCAATCTCCAGGCGTTTTATGGCCAGGGGGTACTCGGTGCGGGCGTAAATAATTCCTTCTGTAGCGCCAATTGCCCTGGCGGCGATCAGCATGCCTTCCAGAACGGCGTGGGGATCAGCTTCAAGGATGCTGCGATCCATGAAAGCGCCCGGGTCGCCTTCATCAGCGTTACACAGAACATATTTGGTATCTCCCGGGCTTTTGCTGGCAAAATCCCATTTGAGCCCGGTGGGAAAACCGGCCCCTCCCCGGCCACGCAGGCCGGATGTCTTGACTTCCTCGATGATTTGGCCGGGCGTCAATTCCAACAGGGCCTTGGCGGCGCCGAGATAACCATCACGGGCTATGTAGTCATTTAGGGATTCCGGGTCGATCAAACCTTTGTTGCGCAAGGCACGTGGCATTTGGTAAGCAAAAAACGGAATGTCGCTTTGAACGGCAATCCGTTTTTTTGACTGGGGGTCCTTGTATAGCAGGCGTTCAACAGGCTTACCACCGACAAGATGACTTTCAATCAGTTCCTCGATGTCATCCGGCGAAAGTTTCTGGTAAAAAATGTTGCCGGGCTGAACAACCATGATGGGCCCCATGGCGCAAAAGCCGTTACAACCGGTCTCTATAACTTGTACCTTGTCGTTGAGCCCGTGTTTTTCAAGGCCTTCTACCAGGGCATCTTTTACCTTTATGCTGCCTGTGGCATGACAGCCGGTTCCTCCGCATATCAGCAGGTAGGTT
>JALVQM010000322.1 GCA_027025615.1 Desulfobacteraceae bacterium
GCAGGGTGGGTTTCACCTGCCAGGCCGACACAACGGCTGGCAAGAGCCCGGGCTTTGTCGAGTGCTACCTTGCGCGACTGGCTGTAGACAGGTGATACCCAGCTTGGATCTTTTCTGCCCTTTTGGCGTGCAACCGGGGCAGGCCTGGTGGTCTTGAATTCTACGGCCTTGTCGTCTTGAACCTTGGTTAGAGCTTTACGAAACTTTTCCATTTCAAACCTCTGCTTGAAAATTTTTTCAGACCAAAAGAGACAGGCGCCGGACAACCTTGGCCCAGAGCACGTTCAGGTCCATCACCATGTAATGAAAGGCAATAAGACCACAGGCCACCACAACAACAACCGTTACAGCACCCACGGTGCGCCTGATCAGTCTCCTGCGCCGATCAAAATGGGTCTCGATTGCGGGCAGGGCTGCAAGCACCTGGAAACCGGTTTCTTCGGCAAGGCGGGCGGCCGAGCGCACCGAATTATCAGACATCTCGCGCAGCGATGCCATCCCCACCCCGGCACCAATGCCCAGCACCAGACCAATCAATACTATGGCCAGCCGGTTGGGCTTGAAAGGCTTTTCCGGCAGGCGGGCCGGGTCAATCAGGGTGAAACGCTCTCCCTTTTGCTCTTTTTCCAGTCCCTGGGCCACCTTGGCCTCCATGGACTTGCGCATAAGGTCGTTGTACTTGGCCTGGGTGTTGGAGTACTCCAGCAGGATCACCTTGTAAGCCTGCTCCACCTTGGGGGTGGCCTCTATCCGCGCCTGGTACAGATTACGCTTTTTTTCCAGGTCCTGGAGCTGTTTTTTGACAGTTTCCATGTCGGTACGGGTACTGGCAAGCTGGGAGGCCAGGTTGATATAAGCGGGGTTATCGGGAAGTTCATCCTGATTACCCGCCTTGTCCCGGCTCAATTTTTTTTCAAGTTCCCTGATTTCATCCCTGGTTTTGATCACGTCAGGATGCTCGTCTGAAAAACGGGCTTTCAATGCCACCAGTTGGGTGCGCAGCTCCTTGAGGTGCTGGCGATCCGGATTGTCAAGCATGGGTTCCACGTTGGCAAGCTGGGTCTGTAAATAGCCTTCCCTTTCCTTCAGGCTGCGTAACTGCTGCTCCAGCCTTTCTATTTCCCGTTCGGTGGTATGCAGACCGTTTATATTTACTTCCAGCAGCTCCGGCAAGGTATTGATATGCTTGTTCTTGAACTCGGCCACCTGGGCTTCTATCTCTTCCAGCCGCTCTTTTACCTTGGCAACCTCGTCTTCCAGGAACTCGGATGTCTCCTTAGTCTGGCGCTCGCGCACCTCCAGGTTCTCCTTTAAAAAGAACGAGGCCAGCACGTTGGCCACCTGCTGGATTTTACGGGGCGTATCCTTACCCTCGTACGAAAGGGTAAAGGCGATAGTTACGGCTGTGGGCCGCCCTGTACGCCGGTCAACCACGTCGGCACTTATAGGCTCCATTTTAACATCTTCACGCATCTTCTCGATGATCTCTTCGGTTGTCAGCCTGGAGCGCAAGTCCTTGTACAGGTCAAACCTGTTGATAATTTCCAGCAGACGGCTGGAACTCATGATCCGCTGGTTGATCAACTGCAGACGTTGTTCGGCGAAACTGGTTACCGTGGCCTTGACAAAATCCACCGGGATCTCCTGTTCCTCGATAAGGATGGTGGAAGTGGACTTGTAAACAGAAGGAAGGGCCAGGGCCACAACCAGGGCGATGAGCACCACTACCACCGGCGGCAAAATCAGGCTCCATTTCCTCCGCTTGATTATCTCCAGGTAATCGGCTGGTGTTAAAGGCTGGTCTTGCATCTTGTTATCCCTTATCATGCTTTTCTGTTAAGGTTTGAAACACTGATATAAAAAGTAATAAGCATAATTATTCAAAAAACGGGTAACTCGTCCTGCAAGTCAAACTTGCAATGTGGCGGTCCCACTCGTGATCCGTGTTTCTGTCCTGCTTGGTAGCAAACTCATAGCCCGCCTCCAGGCTGATGAAACGGTTGAAACGGTATTTCAGAAAAGGACTTACGACAAAGGTCTCGCTGTCTTCAGGATTGCTGACAATCTGGCTGCGTTCTTCTTCGTTGCGATACCATCCCAGGGTTAAACCCACGCTGAATCCCTCGGTGAGGCGACGGGAGCCCCTTAACTTCAGCACCATGCGCTGGACAGCACCCCGCCCACCGGAAGATGGTTGAAGTTCATTGGAGGCTGACAGGGCAACCTCGCTGACAAGCCCCTTGTACCCAAGCTCGGCCTGTCCATTGAAATTCCACTGTTCCGTATCGTAGGTGGCATCGTTTAAGACCAGGCTGTAGTCTCCAAAAGGAGTTGAAACGTATTGAATCTGGAAAATACTGTCTTCGGTCTTGGTGTAACGGGTACCGGCATCAAGGGAGAAATAAAAAAGTTCGCTGATATCGTGGCTGAACCCAAGCATGGCCACCGCGTTTTGAACCTTGATAGACTCTTTGGTATTTGTTTCGCTGACGGCACCGGGCAGGCTCTGGGACCTCCAGTAGTTGCGCCGGTAATCATGCACCGCGTATCCCAGGGTCAGGCGACCGGTTGTATTCGGCCACCAGCCTCCCAGGTTGTAACCCCAGGCCGTTTCAATGTTGTTTACGCGAAAGTCGAAGGTTGTCGGCACATCCCAGTCTTCCTGGCGATAGGAGTAGTTAAGGTTGGCTGACAGCTTTTCGGTCAACACAAAGCCTGTCCCCAGCCCGTAGTCCTGGCGTTCGCGGCGGTCAATACCCAGGATCTGCCCTGTTTCCAGCAAATCACGGTCAGGCTGGGAATCACGCCTGTAAGACGCCAGAGCATTTACATCCCACCTCTCGGTAGCCCGAAAATCCCACTTTCCCCGGTAGAACTGGTCTGTGTCTTCGAACTGGTCGTATTCGGAATATTCGTATACTTCCACCTTTCCATCGACAACCAGCTTCTGGCGGCTGCTGTGATACAGACCCTCCAGTCCAAGGCCAAGGCGGGTCACCCAGTCGTCCAACTCACCCTTTTCGGAAAAAAAGATATTGTCATTGTACTTTTCCTGCAGAGTCAGCCTGGGGGTCAAAACAAAGGGACCCGCCCAAACTTGGCAACCACCGCCAATCCAACCCAAAAGCAGTACAATACTCCAAAAAAGCTTTTTCATAACTATATTGTTTGACCCTGTAATAATGTTAGACGCGGACCTATCTCAAAATGAAAATCGGGATTCCCGGCAATGCGCAGGAAAGTGAAATTTGCAGTATGTGAGCATTTTAATCCTGCCAGGGTGTCTCTTTTTTTTAAGATAAGTTCCGATTATGGCACTACAACCACATCCCCTCTTTGCAGAAAAATATTCTGCTCGAGATGTTTGCCGTCGGCCACAGCGTCATAGTCAAAAGGCAGGATATCGGTTTTTCCGTCTTTCCTGCGGAAAATACGTACTTTGGAACGCCGGGCGAAAGTATTGAATCCGCCGGCCATGGCCAGGGCCTGGAGCACGTCAACCTCATCGGACAGGGCGAATCGGCCGGGCCGGTTTACCTTGCCGATAACGTAAATCTGCATGCTGTTTACCTGGATAACCTCCACGGTAACCACCGGCTTTGAAATGAACCTGTTCAACTTTTTGGTAACTTCGCTTTCCAGCTGATTGATTGTCTTTCCCTCGGCCTTGATTCGGCCGATCAGTGGAAAGGAAATGTGGCCATCAGGAAGTACCACCAGTTGGCGGGACATGGAATCATCTTTCCAAACCGCAATACTGATTATGTCACCGGCACCTATAGCGTAGTCTCCGGCAGATGCCAAGGCCGAGCCGGCGACAGAGACAATCAGGGCTAACACCATTAAAAAAATCAGCACTAAACGTCGGCAGTGACTGTTCATGGGACAAATCTCCTTTTGCGTTTTGCTTCTTTCCCAAGAAGGAAGATAGAAAAATCGATATTTACCGGATTTCCAACGCCCATCCAGGTCATTTACGATTCGGTTTGCTTCAACATGCGCCGGGCTTCGTTCTTGCCCGGATAGTCCTTGTCGCCTTCTACTGCTTTGGTCAGCATTGCGCGGGCTTCATCAATCCGGCCGGCCTTTAGCAGGGCCGCACCCATGTGGTAGTTGATTACTACATTGTCCGGTCTGGCTTCCAGGGCCTGGTTCAACTTTTCAAGTGCCAGGGGTATCCGCGATTGCTTGTAGTACACCCATCCCAATGTGTCCAGAATTGAAGCGTCTCCCGGCCTGGCCTTGAGGGCCTGCCGGGCAAGCTCTCGAGCACGTTCCAGGTCTCGGACATCGGTCTTGTGTTCAGCCAGGAGAAA
>JALVQM010000323.1 GCA_027025615.1 Desulfobacteraceae bacterium
AGGCCCTTTCCGGGTATGCAGAGTTGGCCCAGGCCGGGGTGAATGCCAGTGACGACTATAACAGCCTGGTGGATAAAATAAGGGGCCAGATCGAACGAATGGCGCAGATCACCCGCAAGCTGCATAATATAACTGTTTATGCTGCCAAGGAATATATTGGAGACGCCAGGATCATAGATATCGACAAGGCTTCGGGACAGTGAGACACTGAGCCTTTTTCAGTCTTTTCCGGATACGAGTTTTCCTGCAAGCAGTGTCCCCAGGATACACAGGCATTCCATGTCAAGGTAATATTCTGCTGATTGGCGGAACAGAACTGTTGCTTGGGCAGGAAAAGATTCGTCACGATCGTTGAAAGTAAGTATTACCGGTATTCGGGGCAAGGCCCTGAATTTTATAGACAGATCAAAATTTATGCCCATATCACAAGTCGTGCCCCCCAACTTATGGCAGGACTTTTCCAGGCCAGCAAGATTACAGGCGAAAGTGTCTTCTATTATTTTATTGGTGTTGGCTGTAAAATATCCTACAAGGGGTGAAGCGTCTTTGAATTCACGGTATGTGACCCACTGGCCTTCGTTGTCCACGGAAGACGGGCATTGGAGGATATACCTTGCCAGTACCACGCTGATCGCAAAATTAGGTTTTTGGCCTTTTTGATCAAAAACACCGTTTTCCCCTACTTTGTATGTGCTGTTGAAAAGCTTTATGGAAAGCATGCCGGATTCAAATAAGGCACCCAGCGGCTCGGCCCGTGCAATCAGATCTAACCGGCCAATCTGTTTCAGATAGTAATGGTAGGTTTCTTCGAATACGGATGCTTTGGGATGCATGGAAGTGCTCCTGTATATTATATTTTTATTTATGTACTCTATATCGTTGCCTTTTGGCAATCTTTTGTCTGTCTGACCATCAGTTTTGACATTCAGCGTTCTGGTGTATATCATAAAGGAAAAAATTCCTTATGTTATCAATGCGGTTAAGATAATTGTTCCCCACAAAATAGCCTGACTTGAAGATGGATATTAATGATGGAACCTTCCAATAAGTCCAGGGGTCGTAAAAAAATGTCAAAACATAACGAAAAATCAGCCTGCCATGACCATAAAATAATCAGCGGAGATGATGACAATCTGCAGGAGCTGTTTATCCACCTGTTTGATACCCTGGCTGTTGGTGTTACTGTTTGGTCGACTGACGGCCGATTGCTGACGGCTAACAAGGGCTTTGTATATTTGACAGGTTATAATCCGGAAGAGATCGATTGCCTGGATCATTGGGTTAAAGAAGCTTTTCCGGACAAAGACAGCCGTGAACAGATTTTGCGACAACGTAAAAACGAAAGATTTGAAAGGGACTTCCTGGCAGTACACCAGTTTATTTGTAAGGGAGGAGAGCAAAAAGATTTCGAGTGTTGTTCAAGTCGGCTTGGTGACGGTCGTGTTGTGGTAATTATAGCCGGTATTTCCGAAAGTAAAAAGATTCGGGAAGAAAACCTCAAACGCAAACAGTTCCTGGAATCTGTTCTGTATCATGCCCCGGATGCCATTGTGACGCTGGATGCCAGGCACCGGGTACTGGATTGGAATCCCGGTGCGGTTGATGTTTTCGGTTATCTACCGGAAGAAACCATAGGAAGAAACCTGGACGACCTGGTGGCTCCCGGGGAAGAGCAGTTTGTTGAGGCAAGACAAAAAACCAAGGAAGTACTTGCAGGGAAAAGAGTCGAGCCTTTTGAAACCGTGCGCTATAGAAAAGACGGCAGTCCGGTAAGGGTGATTGCCGGAGGATCACCGATTATTGTAAACGGGGAACTGATAGGAGTAGTGGCAGTATATACCGACATCACAAAGAGAGTGGAAGCCGAGGAGGCTCTCAAAAGAAGCGAAACTCGTTTCAGAACACTGGTAGAACATCTGCCCCTGGGAATAGTGCTTATATCCAATGACGATCAATTCATCTATGCCAATCCCGCCGTTGAAGAAGACTACGGTTTTAAGCTTAAAAGAGAACAGGATCCGGGCGGTGTCTTGAAAGCAGCTTTTCCTGATGAAGCTTACCGCAAGCATGTTATTGATCTTTGGGAAAGGCAATTGAATCTTGCTGCCCAGGGAAAGTCAGAACCTCAGGTTTTAAAGGTAACATGCGCAAATGGTTCTGTAAAACACATGCATGCGCGCTTGATAATGATTACGGAATTCGGTGACCGAATAATTGCCTGTGAGGACATATCAGAAAAAATCAAGCTTGAAGTGCAATTCCAGCAGGCCCAGAAGTTTGAGGCACTTGGTACCCTCGCCGGTGGAATTGCTCATGATTTCAACAATATATTAATGGGAATCCAGGGGCTGGCCTCGATTGTGAAAATGAATTTGGAAGCCGGGAACCCCAACCGGGAATATATGCGGGCCATTGAAGACTACGTCCGCAGTGCATCCAGCCTGACCAGCCAGTTGCTGGGACTTGCAAAAGGGGGCAAGTATGAAGTAAAAAACTATGATATCAATAAGATATTGGCAGACAGCGCAGAAATGTTCGGCCGCACCAGAAAGCAGGTTCGTGTTCATAAGGACCTTTATCCACAACCTCTGGTGGTGGCATTGGACAAGGCCCAAATTCAACAGGTCTTTTTAAATATTTTTGTCAATGCCTGGCAGGCCATGCCGGAAGGCGGAGACATTTTTGTTGTGTCAACAAGGATAATTCTTGATGAAAGGGAAGCCCGGATTTATCAATTTGCCCCGGGCAGATACGCAAAAATATCCATCACCGATACAGGGGAAGGAATGGATGAAGCTATACGTCAGCGAATTTTCGATCCCTTTTTTACAACCAAAGACAAGGGACGGGGAACCGGGCTGGGATTGGCTTCAGCGTATGGAATAATTAATAATCATGGAGGAAATATAACAGTTTACAGTGAACCCGGCCAGGGTGCCACTTTCAATATTTATCTGCCCCTGTCCGGTAAAGAAGCTGACAGGGGCGAATCTGTTGGGGACTCGACGGTCAAAGGGGGCGGTACGATATTGCTGGTAGACGATGAAGAAATGATTCTTTCGGTGGGCCGGCTTATGCTGGAAAAATTAGGTTATAAGGTAATTACAGCAAGCAGCGGAGCAATGGCACTGGATAAGATCCATACCTGTGGAGAACAAATCAACCTGGTTGTTTTGGATATGATCATGCCCATTATGGATGGCGGCAAAGTTTTTGAAATGATACGAGAGCAATATCCGGATATGCCGGTTTTGCTTTCAAGCGGCTACTCTGTAAATGGTCAGGCAATGGATATCCTTGACCGGGGATGCGACGGTTTTATCCAGAAACCTTTTACGGTAAACGACTTATCTTCAAAGATCCAATCCTGTTTGCGGAAGAGGAAGTAGATTGAAAATAAGGAGGTATACGCGAAATGGCCACACTGAGTTCTTCCAGAATACGCCTTGTCGTCTGCGATTTGTGGGAGACCTTGACCCATGGTGATCCAATGGTGGAATTGATCCAGGCTATGCTGCCGCAACATCCAGATCGTCATGTCCTTGCCAGGAACATTCGCCAGAGGCTAGAAAACAACAGCATTGATTTAAAAGAAGCCATCCAGGAGATTGCTTATTTGGGTAAAAACGGAAGCCTTAGAAGGGCCGTAGAGTATGCAACTTTCAAAATGAAGCTTGTCAACGGCTTTGATCAATTTGTAGACAAACTGCACCAGGCCGGAATAGGTTTTGCCATAATCACCCCTTTGTTCGGAGTAATAACGGAAACGTTGCGAAATGTTTACGGTCATGACCGATTCATTGAAATAATTTCCAACCCTATCCATTTTGCCCTGGACGGAGATGAAAAGGCTGAAATTGATAACAGCAAGCTGTCCAAGATGATAGAACGTTTTTTTATCAAGGCCCGCGATCATAAGGCCTTTGATCGCATGAAGGCAACAGGTAAAATCAGCCTTTTTTTGGAAGATGAAAAGAGCAAGGCTGAATTGGTAGGCCAGATCGCCAATCGGCACAATATTGCCCTGGAACAGGTGGCATACCTGGCCGGGCGGGCTTCTGAAGCCGATGCCATGATCCAGGTAATCCGTCATGGAGGAACGGTCATCGCATTCAATTACAGCCAGGAACTGGCAGCCTGTATAGAGCATCTGGATTCAATCGAAGCAAGCCAGATACATTGGACCGATGCCCGCAGCCGCAGGTCCAACCTCAGACGCCCGGCGGCATTGATTCTGGGTTGAGAGGCAAAAAGTGCAACCTAATATAAAAGGCTTCCCGGAGAGACGCGCTGATACCGGGCTCCACATGTTAAAACCGGATTATAGATCTTTTGACAATATACTTCCGAGATGGCATGATAAGGATATTTAATAAGAACCCGATACGATAGCGCCGTATGAACTCAAAATCCAAACAAGATCCATCCCGAAAAGGTTCGGAAAAGGACAAGTCCATTTCCATCATCATTGAGGAAGAGGTTGAAAAAGCCTTTGAAGATGATGAGGAAATGGATGATGATGAAGAAGGTTAAATCCCTGTCAGCCTATTACCCGGCATAGCGCCTGCGGAAAAAACTTTTCAACTGTTTGACCATCTTGGGACCGGTAGCAGCGGAAATGGTTCCCAGCAGGGCCAGATCCAGGGCCCGGGCATATGGTGCGGGCACCTTGGGCTTTAGCCTCAGACGATCAGGGTTTATATCGATCATGGCACCGGCGAAAGCAGACTGCTTAACTACAAGCCGGCAGCCATCCTTACCAAGTTTCTGGCATCGTAACCTGGGAAAATTGTTTTGCAGGTCCTGGATGACGATTTCAGGGCGCAAAGGACGTTTCTTTTTGCTAACTCGTATTTCTTCGGTAGGCATCTTTTCCTCCCGTCACATGAAATGTAATTGTCGAAAGAGAAAAGACCAGTAAGATAGGCTATGCCCCCATATTTAACCGGAACTATCCTGATGGTCAATAGTCCTTTTAATTAACGACGGAGATGGTAAAGTAATTAAATGGTGTTCAGGAGGTAACAGGTTGCAGGGCTTTGATAAAAGCGATCCCATACGCAGTTTCTGCCGAACTACCTGGAAGGTACTGGTGGCTCCCAGGAATTTTTTTTCTGATTCAGTCCTGTCAGCCACCTGGCAGGAGCCGGTCATTTACATGGTAGTTTGTGTCCTGGTACATGTGACAATGGTGGCCTTGTTGAGCCGAAATATCGCCTTTGCCACCCGCAGTCTTGTAATGGGGCTTTGTTTCCCCTTTATTACCGCTGCGATCCTGTTTCTGATCCTGACCCGTGTGTTCAAGGCTGCCGGGAGCTACCTGGCGGCGCTACAAGTAACAGCTTATGTTTCAGCAGTAACTCTGTTTTCCTGGATGAGTGGTGTCGGCTTGGTGCTTGAATTTTACAGAATTTACCTGATGAGTGTCGGACTGGCACTTATTTTTTCTGTTAGAATGTTTCAAGCATTTTGTGCCATTGCCGGAACAATGGCTGCCTATATAGTAGGTTCCCTTTTATTAAACGCCGTGTCAGGCGGCAGGTTACTGGAGCTGTTGCACTAATGCCTGCCGGGCATGGAAAGGAAGGTTGACAATGGCTAATACTATTGATTGGAACCCTGGGAAATTGATGGAGACTTCCGGGGCTTATTGGAAAGGCTGTGCCCTCCAGGCCGCTGTTGGGCTGGACATTTTTTCAATATTGGCAGATCAGAAACTGGCGGCTGAAGATGTGGCCCGCAAAATTAAAGCCGACACGGACGGGATCAAGCGACTGCTGGAGGCTTTGGCGGCAATGGATTTGATTGAAAAAGACGGAAGTCTTTATGCCAACAGCCGAGCGGCCCGCAAATGGTTATGCAGGGACAGTGAAGCTTTCATGGGCTATATGATCCTGCACCATTACCAGTTGATCCAATCCTGGTGCCTGTTGGACCAAGCGGTCAGGGATGGTCGGCCCAAAGGCCCTGATCTGTCGTTTGATGATCCCAAATGGCGCGAAAACTTTCTCATGGGCATGTTTAATACAGGGATGCTGACCGCCCCTCTGGTAGCAAGAACCCTGGATCTTAAAGGCAGGGAGTATTTACTTGATCTCGGAGGTGGCCCGGGAACGTACTCTATTTATTTCTGCCTTGAAAACCCGGGGCTTAGGGCAGATATTTTCGATCTGCCAACAAGCGAGCCTTTTGCCTGGAAAAGCATAGAAAGATTCGGCCTTGGTGGGCGCATAGGGTTCGTCGGTGGAGACTATAACAGCGATGATCTTCCAAGCGGCTACGACGTGGTCTGGATTTCCCATATTTTTCACAGCATGGGACCGGAAGGATGCCGCATGCTGCTGGAAAAAGCCGGAAAAGCCCTGGCAGACGACGGTATGCTTGCGATTCATGATTTTATTCTCAATGATCAGCAGTCAGGGCCTCTTTTCCCAGCCCTGTTTTCCTTGAACATGCTTTTGCGTACCGAAAACGGCCGCTCATACAGCCAATCCGAGCTTGCTGCATTAATGCAGGAGTCAGGTTTCAGGGATATCGAGCGCCTGGAGTTTTGCGGCCCGAATGATTCCGGGATAATGATTGCCCGCAAATAATGGCCGGGTGAAAACAAAACCGCCGGTGGGGGCTTTGCCACCGGCGGTTTCCGGGATCTACCGATTGGGGCATCGGTAGGGGGAAAGCTTCTGAAAATCTTTCAAAATTATTAAGGATTGATTCCGGATTTGTCAATAAACAGGTATCATTTTCAAAGCCCTGTTTTTTGATGAAGCTTGTCGGCGATGCGCTTGACCCTGTCGGACTTGATCATTGAAGCGGCCTTGTCGGCAAAACGGGTTGCCTCACCGAATTTTCCGTCTTTCAGGTAGTTTTTGACTCGTTTTTCGATCCTGGATGTGGCCTTGTCGCTGGCGATGGAAATAGCCGGTGCAGAAATTTGTTTTTGAGTCCTGGCTCCACAGTCAGGGCACTGGGGATCAGGATCGGCAAGCTTGAGCAGGGCCTCGAAAGCCCGGCCGCATTCAGGACACTTGAAATCGTACAGGGGCATATTGGTCCTCCCTTGGGATTAGCAGGTGGTTGAAAACCTACTGCTTCCAGAGCGTTTACAACAGCCCGCTAAGGCCTTATTTCCACATGTTTTTCCGCCAACAATTGTTTTACCAGGCTGATGGGAACTTCCTGCCGGTGAAAAATGCCGGCTGCAAGGGCTGCCTCTGCAGCGGTCCGGGTAAAAACTTCATAAAAATGCTCGGGGCTTCCGGCTCCGCTGGAGGCAATCACCGGGATCGAAACAGCCTGCTTGACGGCGTTTATAAGTTCCAGGTCAAACCCCTGGTTTGTGCCGTCACGATCAATACAATTGAGCAGAATTTCTCCTGCACCAAGCTCCTGGCAGATTCCGGCCAGGGTTACAGCGTCCATTGGGCGACCCTGGCGACCCCCCTGGACGGTACACTGGTACCAGCAATAGCGCTGGCCTGAGGGTCCCGGGTAGTCGGTCTTTATTACGACATGGCCGGTATCCTCCGGCCGTTCGACATAAACCCGCCGTGGATCAATCGAAACCACCACGGCCTGGTTGCCGTAAACCCTGGCGATTTGTTCTATGGCGCTTGTGCCTGTTTTACGACCGCTTTCAAGGTATTGTTCAGCCACAAGGACTGCCTCGGAACCGATGGAGATTTTGTCTGCACCGGAGCGGAAATAGGCCGCGGCAACTTCAAGGGCTGACCAATGGCGACCCCTGGAATCTGTATAATCACGGATTCCCCCGCCGATGGTAAGGGGCACAAAGACGTTACGTGAGGTTTGGCGCAAAACTTCCAGCATGGGCATGTCTTTAAGGGGGAAATCCCTGAAGCCGGTTATGTTGAGAAAAGTTATCTCATCTGCTCCCTGTCGGTAATAACGCCCGGCAAGCTCCACCGGCTTGCCAAGGTTGCGAACCTGGCCCTTTTCGCGGACGTCATACTGGTCGCCCTTGGTTACTACCAGGTCGCCCTGATCGTTGGTCCGCACATCGAGACAGGCAATGATACGTTTGGCCAGTACAGTGGGAGCTGCGGTTGCCTCCGGCAGCGAAGGGGCAGATGTCCGGATGAAATTTTCCAGAACCCGCAATCCTGGCGGGCCGCTTTTTTCAGGGTGAAACTGGGTGGCTACCAGGTTGCCGCGTTGGACCGCACTAACAAAAGGGTAACCGTAATCTGTTGTGGTCAGTATGTCCTGCGGATTATCGCAGGCCACATGAAAACTGTGGACGAAGTAGAACTTTTCGTCACCTTTCAAGCCGTTGAAAAGGCTGCTTTGCTTTTTGGCGGTAATCCCGTTCCAGCCAATGTGGGGCACGGCCAGGTCGGTTTTAAAGCGTACGATTTTACCCGGCAGAATTCCCAGGCCGGCTATCCCCGGAGCTTCCTCGCTTTGCTTGAACAGGGCCTGCAGCCCGAGGCAGATTCCAAGAAAGGGCCGATCCTGGGCAAGGTATTCAGTTAGAGGCTCCACAAGGTCCCGTGAATTCAGGGTTTCCATCATCTTTCCAAAGGAGCCTACCCCGGGAAAGACCAGCTTTTCAGCCTTGAGGATGTCTTGGGGCCTTTTTACCGTCCTTACACTTTCGCCAAGAGCCTCAAGGGCATTGATAACGCTGCGTACATTACCAGCGCCGTAATCGAGTAAAGTAATCATGAAACAACCCCGTTTTATCAGGTAGTGCCTGGCCGACCTGGTAGCCGGAAAAGAAAAATCCTTATTATCGAATTAGAGCCTGATTGGCAACTTTGATAATCATAAGGTGCCGTAAAACAATTCTGGGTTTTTGCCTCCTGCACAGGCGGCTATGGGCCTGATTCAACTCAAAAAGGGTCATTTGAGGCTATACTTGGCAGCGTAACCCCGCGGGGTGATCAGCATGTCAGCCCAGGTCGAAGTTGATCTGTTTCCTATGAAAACAGTAGATTGCATGTCAACCATTGCTTGGGGCAGTTTGTCGACAGTTGTCAGCAAAACCTTCTGGCCGGGACGTCCGGCGGCGGTAACCACTCCGGCCGGGGTTTTCCCCGGCCGGTGACGCCCAATGATCCGACAGGCCCGTTCCAGCTGATCGTGGCGTTTGCGGCTTTTGGGATTATAAAGAACAATTACAAAGTCGGCGGCAGCGGCAGCTTCAAGGCGTTTTTCGATAATATGCCAGGGGGTCAACAGGTCACTTAGACTGATGGCGGCAAAGTCGTGCATCAGTGGTGCTCCCAGCAGAGCGGCACCGGCGCTCAAGGCAGGAATCCCGGGCACGATCTCGATGGAAAGCGTATTTTTTTCGGCCTTGAGTCCGGTTTGGTTCCGGCGGACAAGCTGTACTTCGAGGTCGCGCTGGCGGCAGATTTCCAGCACCAGGCCGGCCATGGCGTAGATTCCAGGGTCACCGCTGCATACAAGGGCGCAACTTGTGCCCTGACAGGCAATTTCAATGGCCCTGGTGGTGCGCTCGACTTCTTTGCGCATTCCGGTTGCCACTACCTGCTTACCGTTCAGCAGAGGACGGACAAGTTCAATATAGGTTGTATAGCCTACAACGGCCCGGGCACTTTCGATTACCTGGTGGGCCCTCAAAGACATAAGTTCAAGGCTGCCGGGACCCAGCCCTACTATGTAAAGGTTTTTCGAGCCACTGCTACAGTCACGCGGCTGGTTTTTTGCTTGGGCACTACCAGTCGGCCTTTTCCGGCTGCAAGGATTGCTGCTGCTTCGCATACGCTTTTTACTCCCACGTGTTTTTCGACAAGGTCAGACCCCCTGACCAGGTCTGCAACTGTTTCCAGTTCAGCATTGGAATAGAATATCAGTTTGACTCCAAGCAGGTCGGCAAGCTGGTGAATTGACTTTTCCGGACGCTTTATTTCAGAGGTGGCCAGGCATGATATGCTCTGCCTGGCCAGACTGTATTTATCCAGCACCTGGAAAAGTGTCCGGCGTAACTCATCGAGGCTGCTGTTTTTGCGGCAGCCCAGTCCGACAGCCAGGCTGGGCGGATGGAGTATAAGATGTTGCTTGCCGCCAGAGATCAATGTATCACTTACCACTACTGTCGGTTGGCGTCCTTCATCCTGCCGGTTGAAAGAGTTGATTTTCTTAAAGCCCTTTACCTCGGGGCCGAGCCAGTTCTCCGGATCGTAGAGCAGGGGATCCAGTCCCTTGATCAGGGCCATGCTTACGTTTTTAATTGCCGCTGGATTTGCGATCTTCAAACCGCAGCCGGCTGCCAAGCTGTCGATCGCAGGAAGATCCAGGCAGTCGGTGGCTGTGGTGATGACCGCCTGGGCTCCCACTGCCATGGCCACCTTGCGTGCCAGGCGGTTGGCCCCACCCAGGTGGCCGGATACAAGGCTGATGGCCCATCGTCCGGTTTCGTCCATTACTACAACTGCCGGATCTTTGGCCTTGTGCTTCAACAGGCCTGCTATGTGGCGGACAACTATACCTGCAGCCATAATGAAAACATGGCCTGAAAAACGATTAAAATTGTTGTTTAAAGCAACCGCCAGCTTTCCAAAACGCTCGGCCTGTCCCTGATAATCGCTTGATTTTGAAACCAGAAGCCTGGCCCGGGGCAGGACACTTACAAGGCGGGCCCCCAGGTTTGCAGCCCCGTTGGTAAGGGCCCAGACAGCTGTTTCGGCTTCGGCCTTTTTCATTCAATCTCCTTGGCACAGGCCCGCTTGCGAAATCCATGGGAAAAGGATCTTGCGTAAAGGCGGGACTTTTTGTCTTCGATCCGGCCAAGGGCAGGGCTGACTACGATAAGGGCATGGCGGGTGATTCCGGCTTTGGTGATTTGATCCGCCAACCGGGCACAGGTTGTACGGATAATTCTTTCATCGGGCCAGCTGGCACGGTAAACCACTGCGCAAGGGGCATCAGGCCCGTAGGATTGCTTTAGGATTTCGGCTACCTTGTCTTTCAAACCGGCGCTCAGGTAAATTGCCATGGAAGCCTTGTGGGCAGCCAGTTTTTCCAGGGCTTCGGCTTGCGGAACAGGAGTGCGGCCGGCTGCTCTGGTAAGGATCAGGCTCTGGCATAATTCCGGGATGGTGTACTCCAGGCCCAGGGCAGCGGCAGCGGCAAAGGCGGCGGTAACCCCGGGGATGATGGTGCAGGGAATATTTCTGGCTTCCAGGGCACGGATCTGTTCGGCAATGGCTCCATAAAGGCTGGGATCACCTGTATGCAACCGCACTATCCTCCGGCCCTTGGCGTGGGCGTCAGCCATAAGATCCACAATTTGCTCCAGGGTAAGACCGGAACTGTCAACAGTTCTGGCTCCGGGAGCCCAGGCAAGCAGTTGAGATGGTACCAGGGAACCGGCATAGACCACCAGTTGGGCCGCTTCAAGGGCTTTTTGCCCTTTGACGGTAATAAGCTCAGGATCTCCTGGACCTGCTCCGCAAAAAATTATCGGATTTTGGTTCATCGTTTTGCCTTGGTTGTTTAAGGTTTGCGATGCTGTCTTTGTGCCTTTTGTTAAATAATCATTTTCTTGTGGCCTGAATGATCCATACCGGGTTGACCGGTTCAAACCGCAGGTCGTCAGCCAGGGAAACTGCCCGGCTGACCTGTACCTGGATGGTATCCACCCGCCAGGAGTTATTGTTGAAAAATTCAAGGACTGTATTAAGGCTTGCCAGCAATACTGTATTTATCACAACTATTTTGTCCTTACCAAGGTCGGCAGTAGCTGCAGCAAGTATCCTGGACAGCCTTTTTCCTCCGCCTCCGACAAATATACGATCCGGTTCAGGCAGTTTTTCCAGACCGGTCGGCAGATCTGCCTGCAAAGGTTCAACATTGGCTGCCTGCAGACGTTGACAATTGGATTTTAACTGCTCAAAGCGCCCGGAGTCTTTTTCAACGGCATATACCTTGCCGCCGGGGCCTACCAGGTGTCCAGCTTCGATTGCCACCGCACCGCTGCCGGCTCCCAGGTCCCAGACAACTGCACCGGGGAAAAGTTGTAAACGGGCAAGGGAGATGGCCCGGATCTCGGTCTTGGTAATCAGGCCCTGACTGTGGGAAAAACAATTGTCGGGCAGGCCGAAAAGGGCTTTGCTGTCCGGCCGCAGATCGTCATCCTGGAGCATCACCACCAGGTTTGGTTCTGCGAACTTCATCCCGGAGGCTTGCTCAAGTGTCATGCTGCGTACCTTTTCACCGGGACTTCCCAATTGTTCCAGGACCCATATTTTGAAATGCCTGTGACCGCTTTCAATTGCCTGGCCGGCAACCCAGGCAGGATCGTGCTCTGGATCTGTAAAAACGGCCAGCTTGGTTTTGTTTTCCAGGTTGCGAAGAAGATCTGAAGATCCCCGCCGTCCATGACAACTGACAAAGGCGGTGTCGTGCCAAGGTATTTTCAGCCTGGCAAAGGCGGATGCCAGGGCACTGACATTGGGATGGATTTCGACATTTTCAGGTCCCAGAGCTTTTGCCAGGTAGGAGCCGATACCAAAAAAAAGCGGATCGCCTGAAGCCAGGACAACGATCTTTTTGCTTTCATGATGCTTGCGAATGAAAGCCGTCAA
>JALVQM010000324.1 GCA_027025615.1 Desulfobacteraceae bacterium
TCACGCTGTTGATGATGTTTCTTTCCAGATCAAAAAAGGGGAGGTCCTGGGCCTGGTAGGAGAATCAGGTTGTGGCAAAACCACTACAGGTCGTCTTGTTCTTAGGCTTTTGGAGCCAACCTCAGGCAGTGTCAATTATGGAGGGGAATCCATCCTGGCCGACAGCGACGAAATGATGCGCAAGCGTCGGGCAAAAATGCAGATAATATTCCAGGATCCTTTCGCCTCTTTGAGCCCAAGAATGAAGATAGGCGATTCAATTGCACATCCTTTGAAGATTCACACTGACCTTGAAGCAGCACAGGTTCGTGACAATACTTTGGAGATAATGGAAAAAGTAGGATTATCGCCGGCCGATTTTCTTTACAACAAGTATCCCCACCAACTGTCAGGCGGCCAGCGCCAAAGGGTGGTAATCGCCAGAGCCCTGGTAACACGCCCTGAATTCGTAGTAGCGGATGAACCGATTGCCATGGCTGATGTTTCAGTTTCGGCCATGATTCTGGAACTGATGATAAGGATGAAAGAAGAATTTGATCTTACCTATCTTTTTATTACTCATGATTTGGCGACCTGCAAATACATTTGCGATCGGATTGCAATCATGTATCTGGGCAAAATAATGGAGATAGGTCCGCTGGAAGCAGTTTTTAACAATCCGGTACATCCATATACTACAGCTTTGCTGGCAGCGGTGCCGGTTCCGGATCCTAATTTCAGGCGTACCCTTCCGATTCCCCGTGGTGAGATACCCAGCGCCATTGATCCTCCTTCGGGATGCCGGTTCCATCCACGCTGTGCGCATGCAAAGTCAGAATGTTCCCAACAGGTGCCTGGCCTGGTCGAAGCCGGTCCTGGTCATTTTGTGGCGTGTCCGGTGATGTTGGGCAAATAAGTTGCAATTTAGACAGAAAGGAGTTCCAAATGAAAAAAGTGTCCTTTCTTTTCTTTCTCTGTTTAGCTGGGATCCTGGCAATTTCATTAGCCGCAGGGGCGGGTGACAAAAAGAAAGATCTCCGGAATGATGTCAAAGCCCCTGAGGTTGACTGGGAAATTCCCATGGCTGCAGGAGTATGGTATCCAGGGTCGGGGCCTGTGCCGGAAAAACCAATGCGCTATTACCGGGTACGGTGCTTTCCCGGCTGCCACGTGGGCAGTAAGTATGGCGCTTTCCCTAATACTCCCCTGAAAGGGGACCGGCCGATTTTTCCTACATCGACAATCGATAATATCAAGGGCAGCAAATCAAAACAGAAAATACCAAAAAAGTAAAATGAATTATCATCAGAATTTGTTTGCAGCGGAAACCTATATTAAGCGACGGAAAAATTTGCGGGCAAATCTTGCCGACGGCTTGTTGCTTTTTATTGGCAATCATCCTTGTCCCATTAATTTTTCAGCCAATCAATACCCATTTCGCCAGGATTCAACCTTTTTATTTTACTGGGGACTTGATGAACCATTTCTGGCGGCAACAATTGACCTGGACAGCGGAGATGAAGTCATTTTTGGTGATGATGTCACCCTGGAAGATGTTGTCTGGACCGGGCCCCAGCCTGGATTGGCGGACAAAGCGTCTCTGGTAGGGGTTAAAAATGTAAAACCGTTGCCAAGTCTTAAAGAAACAATAGAAAGAGTGCAAAAGACAGGTCGACCAGTTCATTATTTGCCATTTTACAGAGAGGCAGGCAGGAATTTTCTGGCAGGGATAATGAATGTTGACCGGGCAAAACTGAGTGAAGGTGTTTCGCATGATTTTACAAAAGCAGTTGTTTTACAAAGATCTGTCAAGGAACCTGAAGAAGTCGAACAGATCGAACAAGCACTGGAATTGACAGCCCAAATGCATCATGCTGCAATGGCGGTTACCAGGCCGGGAATTTATGAACGCGAAGTAGTTGCCGCCATGGAAGCAATGGTGTACGCCAGGACAGGCAGACGGTTGGCTTATGGGCCGATATTTACGCGTAACGGGCAGATTATGCATAATATCAACCATGACAACCGGCTTTGCTCAGGCGACCTTGTCATTAACGACTCCGGTGCAGAATCACCTATGCACTATGCCAGTGATATTACACGTACAATACCTGTTGATGGGAGTTTTACTACCCGGCAGAAAGAGATTTACACTATCGTTTTGGAGGCTTTAAATAAATCCATAGCGGCCGTAAGACCCGGGGCAGCATTTTTTGATTTACATTTACTTGCCTGCAAGATTATCGCCGCTGGACTGGTTGATCTAGGATTGATGAAAGGATCTCCAGATGATATTGTCAGGCAGGGATCCCACGCCTTGTTTATGCCGGTTGGTCTCGGTCACATGCTTGGACTGGATGTACACGACATGGAGAACCTTGGAGAAGACCTGGTAGGATATGATGACAGGTTCCCCAGAGATGAACGCTTTGGTTTTCGTTTTCTTCGTCTGGCAAAACCCCTTGAAGAGGGCTGGGTGATAACGATTGAGCCTGGAATTTATTTTATAGAAGAACTGATTGAACGCTGGGAGCAGGAAGGACGTTTTAGCGATTTTATCAATTATCCTAAAATAAAAAAGTGGATGGGATTTGGTGGAGTGCGCTTGGAAGACGATATTTTGGTAACAGCAGAAGGAAGCCGTATTCTGGGGCCCCCAATTGCCAAGACCCCGGATGAGGTGCAATCAGCAATGGACACCTAAATGGAGATATAAAATGCATTTTTCAATTCCTTTCCAGGAAAAAGGAGCGGAACGACGCGCTTTTTCAAGACGAGATTGTTCATTATTGGTGGATTGTGACGACCTTGAAATATGCTATACTGCTCAGATGACAAATGTCGGGCTTGGTGGAGCATTTCTTCTGCATAATGAATCGTGTTACGTTGGTCAGGAATTGATCCTGACAATTCCTTTCAAACAATACCAGGATTTTTTGATTATTCCCGGTAAGGTGGTTTGGGTTATCCCTAACGGGGCAGGGGTGGAGTTCGTTAAAAGGTCGACAATACACTGATGTGTCCAGCCGGGCTTAACTTATGCCAGAATGAGGCCTGCAGCACCATTTCCCAGAATTCTGCCTCTAACAACAGACTTTCAAAAAGGCTATCATGATTTAGCAGCAGTTGAATTGCGGGATGTTGTTATGTTTCATCTGTCCAGAGCCCAAGGCGAGCGAGTCGGTATACATGATACCCATAGGAAAAATGATTTGTCACAGCAAGCAAGGAGCAGCAAATTACTATAAGCGGTTTTCCCAGAATCGCAAATATAACTATTGATGTCAGTAAGCAAACAGTGAAAAATACCCTTAATCGGGCCAAAGAACTCCTGCAGCCGACCATTGGAAACCATCCTGGCATTAACATTGATTTCAGCATTGCCGATGTCGGACTGTAAAATTGAGTTCTACAGTGAGGGCATATATCAGTATTTTCTTCTGCCTTCCGGAAACATTTTGGGCAAAGTGGCGTAATAATTTTTCCGTTTCGATTCTGCTTTGGGTGAGAGGAATAAGCTTCAGGATTGTTATACTGTTTGTTCGCCGACATGGACGGTAAGCGGGCTGGGATGTTAACACGCTCAATTGATAAGCAATATCCTTGCGAAAGATTGAATTGGATTTTGCGCTTTGTACCTGATTTTTTTAAGGTTTCAAAGAACCGGTTCCGATTTACTTCCAGCCAGGCGGTTGATGTGCATTTTATAGACTCCAGGGCTACTAGAATTCTTTCGGAAGTTATTATGACTGCACTATCGATTTTGAATGGATGAGAAAAAATAATGCCGAGATAGTTCCATGTCGAAGTAAAAAGCTCGCAAGGGATGATTGATCTTACTTTTTCTCCATGAAACAGTACTACCGGGAGACTGTTGGAATGCAATTCCAACAGTCTCATCAAAGCCATATTTTTCCGGTTATGATAATTACCGTTGACAGAGGGTGAAAATATTTCCGGCAGGTCCAGATGGCCGATCATCATCCCGTGAAGTTCCGGAAAGGCGGCAATAATATCTGTCCAGGATGAATCCCTGTTTTTGTAATCTCCGGCAAAGACGTTTCCGGATTGTCTGGTTTCAGGATTTTTCAATTTTTACACCTCTTGCTGCGGGAGGCTGCAATATGCATGCCGCTAGTTGCTAAATATGGCGGAGGCAATAAAATCCACTAAAGGATGAAACAAAAGTGGATTAAAGTCCTTTAAACGCTGTATTATTTACAAAAACGATATGTAAAAAGAAATATCATGTATATTGGTGTAACAGTCTGCTGGTATTTGATTTACAAAGGTCAATCCACTGGTTTTTTAAGTGCCATTTATTG
>JALVQM010000325.1 GCA_027025615.1 Desulfobacteraceae bacterium
AAACATTATGTTAAAGCCGGAACTTGACACCTGGTTTCACAATGTGTCATAATTTCATATTACTATTTGAATTTACAAGTCTTTCTTATCATGAATGATTTCAAGATCCTTTTCGTAGATGACGATAAGCAAATTTTGGAAATTATTGAACTTTACCTTAAGCGCCACGGGTACGAGATCACTACTTCCAACAACGGCTTTGAAGCCCTTGATCTTATCAGCAAAGGAAGTTTCTCCCTGGTTTTTACCGATTTAATCATGCCTGAAATAAGCGGCCTGGACTTGCTCAAATCAGTAAAACAGATAAACCCTGATATAGACGTGATAATCGTAACCGGGTACGGTACAATTGAATCTGCAATCGAGGCTCTGAAGCTTGGCGGATACGATTACCTGCAGAAACCGATCAACTTTGAACGCCTGAAAATCCTCATAGACCGGATTGTGGAAAAAAGACGCCTGCAGTTGGAAAATATCCTAATCAAGCGACGCTTGAAAGATCGCTTCAGCTACGATCAGATAATCGGCAAGAGCGCTCCAATGCAACAAATCTACGAGGTGATTGACCGGATCAGCTTGAGCAATCCAACGGTTTTGATCCAGGGAGAAAGCGGAACCGGCAAGGAATTGGTAGCCAATGTCATCCACCAGAACAGTATTCGTAAAGACAAACCTTTTATCCCTGTAAACTGCGGTGCAATATCGGAAGGACTGTTGGAAAGTGAACTGTTCGGACATGTCAAGGGAGCTTTTACCGGAGCGGTAAAAGATAACATCGGCCTTTTTATGGCCGCCGACGGCGGTACACTCTTTCTGGACGAAATTGCAGAGGTACCACCGCCGGTGCAGGTAAAGTTGCTGCGTGCTTTACAGGAGAAAAAAATACGCCGCGTCGGCGATACTCAGGAAATCGATGTAAATGTCAGAATTATTGCTGCAACCAACAAGAATCTGGACAAGGCCATCGAGCAGAAAACGTTTCGCAAAGATCTTTACTACCGTCTCAACGTTATATCAATAAAAATGCCGGCTTTGCGTGAAATAAAGGAGGACATTCCCCATCTGGTCAATCATTTCATCAAAAAGTTCGGTCAATCAACCAAGCGTAATGTCAAAGGGATATCACCTGAAGCAATGGACCTCTTGACGGGGTATCATTGGCCTGGAAATGTCCGCCAGCTGGAAAATGTAATCGAACGTGCTTTCGCTTTAGGCAGCGGTGAAATCATCGATTCGACGGATCTTCCGTCCGAAATAAGGAGTCTACAGAAAGAAGAAACTCGCCAAGAACTCGATTTCAATTTGAGTGCCAACGAAAAACGACTTATTATCCGGGCCTTGAAACACGCTAAGGGCAACAAGGCTGAAGCTGCCAAGCTGCTTGGTATAAATCTTACTACTGTATATAGAAAACTAGAAAAATACCGGATAAATGACCTCTTGGCTGCAAGTTGATTTCCAGCTAGTATTTTTAGACGTTTTAATTCATGATACACATGATAAAAAGGAGATAAAAAATGTCTGACGGACTGGACGTCATTATTGTCGACGATGATCAGGCTGTCTGCGAATTGATCGCCGCTATCGTCAAACGTTTTTACACTTGGGGCGAAGTTATTTCTTTCACGGATACTGATGAGGCCACTAAATATTGCCTTTCCAGGGAGGTCGGCGTTGCAATTTTTATAGTTGATGTTTTTCTGGGCGGGGTAAGCGGCTTTTTTTTCCTTGACAGTATCGATAAAAAATTCCCGGCTGCACATTCGGATGCCATTATCATTACCGGAAATGCCAGTGACGACATAGTCAATATGTGTATCGCATCCGAGGTCAACCATTTGCTTGAAAAGCCTATTAAACCATATGCCTTGCAGCTTGCGGTCAGAGCTATTGCAGAAAAATATCTCAATTTCGCCAAAAAGTTGTTTCAGGATCCGGAATTTGCCAAAAGCGTACCGACGCTGTAATCATTCTCAGCTCTAAAGCAAGGAATATGGTTGATATAGAACGAATAATAGGCCAACGGCTGACAGAAGTCTTGGATCACCTGGTTGCCACAAGAACCTTGTTAAAGGTTTGCCTGCCGACCAAGGATTATACACACCTTACTCTTCTCCTTGGCACTGAAAAAATAAAAGGGAAATTATATTTTGCCATCGATTTGACAGACGAATTAATCGATATATTCAAGAATCAGACTGTCGAAGGGCTGATCTTTGAATTTACCGGCCCTGACAAGGTAACATACCGCTTCGCCACAACCGATACCATCAGCAAACTGGGACGGGTCCTTGTAAGATTTCCTGATTATATCGAAAGAATCCAGAAAAGAAGTAATTTCCGTATAAAAACCTGGGCGGGCACAATGGCTCATTTTAAGATCGGAAAACAAGCTCATAAACTTAGAATAGACAATATAAGCCTGGGCGGTCTGTACGGCTTGGCCTTTGACCCTCAGCCTGAAACACTTTCTGTTGGAGATGTTTTGTCGCCAGTGGAAATTATTTTTCCAATAGACGATCAATGTTTACTGATAACGATTAAAAAAGCTGTAATCCGTCGCATAGAGCAACGGAAAAAATCGCGCCGCAATGCATATGCAATGGAATTTTTAGAAATTGATCGTGATTCACGTCAAGTCCTTACCAGACAGATTTATAATTTGCAGCGCTACTATCTAAAAAGGCGTATCAGACTCTAATGACAGATGATTCATTTTTAAAAAGTACGGCTGGAAAAGAGAGGGTCGGCTTAACAAAAAGCGATAGATTAAATTTTTACAAAATAACCGAAAAACCAATCCCTTGTAACGAAGCTAAGCGGAAAAACTGAAATCCACAAGTCCCGAGCCTGACCAGTGACCAAGTTCTGTAACATCCAGCTTAGGCTCACTTATGGATATCCAGAATTTTTCCATCATTGGGTTTAAATGGATGTCATCCAGAAAAAGCAACCCCTGATAACCTATTTTTTTCAGATGAGCATAACATAGGGACTCAAAAACTCCGTCATGCATAGTATCCAACATTATGATGCGCGCTGAAGCCAGGCGTGAATCTTCCAGCACGTTGCCAAGACAAAATTCGATTCTGGTTAATTCTTCCATGTGATTGTAGGATAGACAATCAACAATGTCGTATGAAATCACTTTGTTCGATGGATTGTACGACAAAGCCAGGGCAGAATAGCCTTTATTGGTTCCGATATCGAAGATCAAAGCATCTTCTACCATGGAACTTAAATGAGCAATCAGGCGATAGTGTTCCCTGAAGTCAGTATCAAGGAAATAACTACGATGTAAATCGTCACTGACATATCTTGACAAAGTTTGCAAATCGATCCGGCTTATGTGAGAACGGGACAATTTATAACGCTCTTCCAGAGATTTTTGGCCGGATGATAAAGTGTTCCGGGCCACAATTCCTTTGCAAAGCTGTATCTGCCGGTCGAGAGAATTCCCGGCTTTAGTTATATTGCTTTCATAACAGAGACCTGCATTGTTTAAACCGGACCTCATAGCTTTTCCCTTCATTGACATAATCGTAGAATGTAGCCATGTATTATTACAGATAGTCCCCACGCCTGAATCTGGCCTCTTCGGTAACAACGGTAGTTACCGTCTCTTGAATAATTGCCTCTAACTGTTTATCATCAATCGTTCCGGACATAGTCTTGAGCACTTCGACATCGTCGGTTACTTTTTGGAGTAATTTTCCGGCCAGTTTCAAAGTATTTTTAGGATTGGACAGGCATTTCCGATAGTTTTCCAGGCGATCGATGGTTACTTCAAGTTTTTCCAAAACACTTGATACGGTTTGGCCTTTTAACAAACATGGACGTAAGATTTGCCGGGTATTATAAGCCTCCTTTACTTGACCGTTTGCTTCAATAACATGGCTGTCTTTATCTAATTGCTGTTCGAAAATTTTCTGAAAATTACCACCGGAAATACTTTTTCCATTCAATTTTTCGGGAACACCCGGTTTATCGATTCCCGTACCACATTCAATTTTCATGATATTATTTCCCTTTTTCTTTATTTCTAAAGCCAGGAACATGCCAACTTGGAATGGTTAAAAAATATTGTATTTTTCTTTTTATTTACAGCGAATTATAAGCTCGTCAACTACCGGCCTTCTGCACTCGAGGCCCATTGGCGGAAAAAATTTCCTAGAAGGCAACAGGCAAAATAATCCGATCCGGCTCATACCTCCATGGTCTTGCCTTCAATGGCAAAACTTACATCCAGACCTTGCCTTTGAGCCGGTTTGCAC
>JALVQM010000326.1 GCA_027025615.1 Desulfobacteraceae bacterium
AGAAATTATTCAGGCGGTAATATCCCAGCCTTTTGTCAGCCCTGCTCCAGCTGATTTGCTTGGTCTTTACCGGGCCCAGCGCTATGTTAACCCTTCCCCATACATGTTTTTCTTTCACATGGACAACCTGGTTCTGGCAGGATCTTCGCCCGAGACAATGGTGCGCCTGGAAAACCGGGTGGCTACCCTGCGGCCGATTGCCGGAACCCGTCCACGGGGTAAAAACGAACAGGAAGATCGCCGTCTGGCCGACGAGCTGCTTTCGGATGAAAAGGAGCGGGCGGAACATCTCATGCTGGTGGATCTGGGGCGAAACGATCTTGGGAAAGTGGCTCTGACCGGCAGTGTCCAGGTCACAGATCTCATGGTGGTGGAACGCTATTCCCATGTTATGCACCTGGTTTCAAATATAACCTGCGATTTGGAAGAAGGTTGTGACGCCTGGAATTTGATTGAGGCAACTTTCCCGGCCGGCACATTGTCCGGTGCTCCCAAGGTGCGGGCCATGCAAATAATCGATGAAATGGAGCAGGCGCCCAGGGGAGCATACGGTGGTGCTGTGGGTTACATCAGCTTTTCCGGCAATCTTGACCTGGCCATCACCATCAGGACCGCCAGCGTACGGGACGGACAACTTATGGTACAGGCCGGGGCCGGTATCGTTGCAGACTCTGATCCGGAAAAAGAACTGCAGGAAACCATAAACAAGGCCGGAGCCATTCAACGGGCCCTGGCCCTGGCAACAACCCCTTTAGGTAACAACAATGATATTGATGATTGACAACTACGATTCTTTTACTTTCAACCTGGTCCAGTATTTGAAACAGATGGGCTGCCGGGTGATAGTAAAGCGTAACGACGTTCTGACCCTGGAAGATATAGAACATATGGCCCCGTCGGCAGTGGTGATTTCGCCTGGCCCGGGTGGACCGGAAAAAGCTGGTATATGCCTGGAAGTGGTTCGCAAGTTCAGCGGACGTTTCCCCATCCTCGGTGTTTGCCTGGGCCACCAGGTTATAGCCAGGGCTTTCGGAGGCAGAATAATTCAGGCCAAAAAGCTTATGCATGGTAAAACATCCTTGATAAATGCCGATGGTAAGGGAGTTTTCAGGTCCATTGCCAGTCCATTCAGCGCCATGCGTTACCACAGCCTTGCAGTTGATGAGAGCAGTTTGCCTCAATGCCTGGAAGTCAGCGCCCGGGATGAAGAAGGAGAAATAATGGGGTTGCGCCACAAGGATCATATCACCGAAGGGATCCAGTTTCATCCCGAGTCTATAATGACAGGTGTGGGAAAAAGGATATTACGTAATTTTATCAGGTTGACCGACGGTTAAAAGCGGTTGATACCTTGAAAGGAGTATGCTTCATGTTCAGCCAGTATTTGAGAAAAATAGTTTCCGGTAACCACCTGGACCAGTCCGAAATGGCCGACTTGATGACCATTGTACTGGAAGGCCGGGCTACCGAGGCCCAGATAGGAGCCATGATGGGGGCCCTGGCTACCAGAGGAGAAACTTTCGAAGAACTGGCAGGTGCTGCCAACGCCATGAGGCGCAGAGCCCTGCGTATTCAGGCGATATCTTCTCCTGTAGTGGATACCTGCGGAACCGGTGGGGACGGCTCAAACACATTCAACATTTCTACCACTACGGCTTTCGTAGTTGCAGGTTGTGGAGTTACTGTTGCCAAGCACGGCAACCGCTCGGTATCGAGTAAAAGTGGAAGTGCTGACGTACTCGAGGCCCTGGGGGTTGTCCTTGAAACAGAGCCTGAAATCGTGGAAGAAGCTGTCCAGCAGTTAGGGATAGGTTTTCTTTACGCGCCCCTTTACCACAGCGCCATGAAGTATGCGGCGGCGGCCCGCAAGCAGGTTGGCATACGTTCTATTTTCAACATGCTTGGCCCCCTGACCAATCCTGCCGGGGCCAATTGCCAGTTGCTTGGTGTTTATGCACCCCAGTTGACCGAGATGTTTGCCAGGGCGTTGCAGGTTCTGGGGGCCAAGGCGGCTTTCGTTGTCCATGGGCATGATGGCCTGGACGAGATTTCAGTATGCGCGCCCACAAGGGTGGCCGAGCTGAAAGACGGCCAGCTAAAGACCTATGACATTGAACCGGAAGTATTTTTCGGCAAGCGGGCAGAACCGGATCAGCTCAAAGGCGGTGATCCGGAGCAAAACGCCCGTATAACCAGGCAGATTTTATCCGGCGATGATAAAGGCCCTCGCCGCTGGATCGTCTTGCTCAATGCTTCCGCCGCCCTGGTAGCTGCCGGCAAGGCTGCAGATCTGGGGGCCGGGCTTGAATTGGCTGCAGAATCAATCGATAAAGGATCTGCAGCTGAAAAGCTGGAGGCTTTAATTGAATTTACCCGTATAAATTCTTGATAGCTCCGCAGACAATCCAAATCTGTTTTGGAACCGGGTATGGAAAGCATTCTTCAAAAGATAGTAGAACACAAACAAAGGCACATAAGTCGGCTAAAGCAGAAAATCCCCAAGAGCCGGTTGGAAGAACTTTGCCGCAAGGCACCCTTGTGTCACAGCTTGGCGGCTGTACTTGAACAGCCGGGTCCGTCCGGGGTTAACATTATAGCTGAGGTCAAGCGGGCTTCGCCTTCCAAGGGGGCCATCTGCCCGCAAGCTGTTGCAGCTGAGGTGGCAGAACAGTACCAGGCGGCAGGAGCGGCGGCTGTTTCGGTACTGACCGATGAAAAATTTTTCTGTGGCAGCCTGGAGGACCTGCGCCAGGTAAAACGTGCAGTAGACTTGCCGGTTTTGCGTAAGGATTTTATAATTTCGGGCTACCAGGTTCTTGAGGCCAGGGCCTTTGGTGCCGACGCTGTTCTGCTGATAGTGAAAATTTTATCCCGGCAAAGATTGTCCAGACTGCTTGCAAAGGTTGAGGAGTTGGGGATGCAGGCCCTTGTTGAAGTACACGATTCAAGGGAGCTGGATATTGCCATGGATGTCGGAGCCCACTTGATAGCCATCAACAATCGCGATTTGAAAACATTTAAAACCAACCTGGATAATGCCATAGTCCTGGCAAAAAAAGTCAAATCCTGGCAGGTTGCGGTTGCCGCCAGTGCCATAGCCTCTCCCCGGGATATCAGGCGCAGTTGCATGGGCGGGATATTCAACTTTCTGGTGGGCGAAAGCCTGATGCGTGCCGACGACCGAAGGGCTTATCTGCGGGAATTGCTTCATGGCTGGAAGAAAGATTCTTGAAAGTCCCCAGGTAAAGGTTTGCGGATTGACTTTGCCGGAACAGGCGGCAGCCTGTGCTGAGCTTGGCGCTGACGCTATTGGACTGGTTTTTCACCGTAAAAGTCTCCGAAACCTTGACCTTGAAACAGCATGCGCAATCAGTCAGATCTTGCCTGGAGCAGTCTGGGCGGTTGGGGTAATGGTCGACAAGCAGTTTGCAAGTATCATGGAGATTGCAAACAGCTGCCAGCTTGACGCTGTCCAACTCCATGGCAATGAATCAGCCCGGTTGGTTCGAAGGATTGAAGCGGAAGGATTGCCGGTTATAAAGGCGGTTTTTGCCTCCCGCGCTCCTTTCCTGGCCCAGGCCGGTGAGTATGCAGGCTGCCGAGGTCTTTTGGCCGAATGTGGCCGGGGCAAGCTTGCCGGTGGCAATGCCCTCCCATGGAACTGGGAAGCCGCTGCCGGCCTTTGCTCCCAAGGACCTTTTGTTCTGGCGGGAGGACTTGACCCGGATAATGTCGGTCGGGCAGTTGCAGCTGCTTTGCCTGATGCCGTGGATGCAAGCTCCGGGCTTGAAAAAGCACCAGGTGTCAAGGACCTTGCCAAGGTGTCTGATTTCATCACCATGGTCCGGGCCTGCGCGGCCCTATACAGGCCTGCCGGACGACAGCCAAGGAAAATATTTGGAGGGAGTAATTGATCAATATACCATTGACGGTATTACATTCAGATGTGAAAAAAACGACGTTATTCTAATGCATTCCGATGTACAAATGAACATATTGAATGCAAGATAGGATCAAGTACTTTGATGAAATGATGCAGTTGGCTGTTTTCCTGAATAAACAGTGAAACACCCTGATCTGTGTCATTTACGAACTGCAAGTCTTTCCGGCATAGACTAACCAGGAGTTAACCCCCGGCAAACTGATCTGAAATAGTGTCCCATACCTAGGTTAGCTATCTAACCCGGATTATGCACTTCAATTGCTTGAAAAGAAGCAATTACATTGAATTATTACATGGTTAGCATGTATTTGTTCCCGGCCGTGCCTTCA
>JALVQM010000327.1 GCA_027025615.1 Desulfobacteraceae bacterium
GCCCTTACGGCCTCTCGTTCCATGGGTCGCCCCACCCCGGAAGCGTGGCTTTTAAGCAGGTTTACCTGCAATTTTTGAGTATCCTGCTTTGAAATCAGGACATCGCTGAGAACTCCAAAACCAGTGGTTATTCCGTAGATGGTGCGGCCTTCAGAAACCCATCGGGCCACCAGGCGGCTTGATTTTTCAATTTGACGGGCAGATTGCCGGTCCAGGGCAACAGGTGCGTTTTGCCTGGCCACGGCCACCAGTTGTTCAAGGGTGAGTGCCCGGCCGCCGAGGATTATTTTTTCAGGCATGGTTGGATAATCTCCTTAATCGAAACTGTTAGAAAGCATAATTTGTATAACGCATCAGGTTATTATCCGATGCGAATCTGATTCCGGTTTGAAACGTCCTCCCAGGCGATAGCGCGAGCCAGGATAGGTAAAACGACTGCTGGTGGCCACGGTCTTACCTACCCAGGTTTTACGATGCAGCACCAGGCAGGGCTGGTCGGCGGATATTTTAAGCAACCGCCGGGTACGTGTATCGGGCAAAACTGCTTCGATTACATGTTCCACCTCGGTTGCCGGTGATACGCTCACCAGGTACTCATTGGGGGTGATCCGGGTAAAATCCTGCTTAAGGAAATCCGGGGCTATGGCCGGGTTGACGTAACGGTCGGCCAACTGGATGGGAATTGTTCCGTCGCAATGGACAAGCACCGCATGGAATACCTTGGAACCGGTAGGAAGTTCCAGTCTTGCCGCCAGTACCGGTGAGGCTTTTTCCTCTCTCAACAGGTACACCTTGCTGCCATGGCTTCCGCCGGACTGCCTGATCTCATCTGCAATGGAACGTATTTCCAGCAGGGCCGAGATCGGTTTGCGGGGTGCCACGTAGGTTCCCACACCCTGGAGCCTGATAAGATAGCCTGCATTGCTCAATTCCCTGAGGGCGCGATTTACGGTCATTCGTGACACACCCAAGGTCTTTACCAATTCATTCTCAGAAGGTATCTTGGTATCAGGCAGCCAATCACCCGCCTTGATGCGTTTCTCGATGAAATCCTTGACCTGCTGGTACAAGGGCCTGGCACTGAGTTCCTGAGTCGAATTTCCTTCGCTTTTGTCATTCATGAGCATATTTTCTGGTTTATATTGTATGATGTATAGACAACATATATCTAATGTTTTTTGGATTGTCAAATTGTAGCTTAGAATATTATATTAAATAATTATCAGTAGATAAAAAACTTTAATCGTATTGTGAAGTTCTGTCTCATATTGATTGTTGACAGCATAATTACAGATTATATATACAAGCATATACAACCAAGCGGGAGGTGCCCCATGCTGGCAAGAGATCAAATTTCCGCAGCCATGCGGATCAGACTGGACACTGTTTTTGACCAACTGCCGCCGGAGCCGGTTTTCGAGCATGGCATACGCAGGGCTCCAAAGCGTCCCCTTACTCTTTCAAAGGCAGATATTAAATTGGCCCTGAAAAACGCTCTGCGTTACATTCCACCCAAGTGGCATGCAGAGCTTGCGCCTGAGTTTCTGGATGAACTCTATTCCCGGGGTCGGATTTATGGCTACCGTTTTCGGCCGGCCGGCAGGATTTTTGGCAAACCCATCGATCAGTACAAAGGCCGTTGCATTGAGGGCCGGGCTTTCCAGGTTATGATCGACAACAACCTGGATTTTGACGTTGCCCTCTACCCGTACGAGCTTGTCACTTACGGCGAAACCGGCCAGGTTTGCCAGAACTGGATGCAATATTGGCTGATAAAGCGTTATCTGGAAGAGTTGACCAGGGAACAAACCCTGGTGGTCGCTTCGGGTCATCCTTTGGGCTTGTTTCGTTCTTCAGAGCAGGCCCCCCGGGTTATTCTGACCAACGGTTTGATGGTGGGCATGTTCGACGATCTTGAAAACTTCAACCGGGCAGCGGCTCTGGGCGTTGCCAATTACGGCCAGATGACCGCCGGTGGCTGGATGTACATCGGACCTCAGGGCATAGTCCACGGTACATATTCGACCATCCTGAATGCCGCCCGGGGCAGGTTGGGAATTCCCGCCGATGAAAACATGGCCGGCCGGCTTTTTGTTTCTTCCGGACTGGGAGGGATGAGCGGAGCCCAAGGCAAGGCGACTGTGATCGCCGGTGGAGTGGGGCTGATCGCCGAGGTTGATGCCTCGCGAATCAAGACCCGATACGACCAGGGCTGGATAAATCAGGTCATCGATGACCCCGGGAAGGCTTTCAAGGAGGCGGATTCCTGGCTGGCCCGTAAAAAACCACAGGCCATAGCTTTCCATGGCAACATAGTCGACCTGCTCCAGTATGCAGTTGACAACAGGATCTCCATTGACCTTCTTTCAGATCAAACATCCTGTCATGTGGCCTATGAGGGCGGCTATTGCCCCCAGGGATTGACCTTTGACCAGCGGACCGAGTTGCTCAAGTCAGATCCTGATACTTTCAGGCAGATGGTAGACCGGTCGTTGCGCAAACATTTTGAATTGATCAAGACCCTGGTTGAGCGGGGAACCTATTTCTTCGATTACGGCAACAGCTTTCTCAAGGCGGTTTACGATGCGGGAGTGAATCAAATCTGTAAAAACGGCCGTGATCCCCTGGACGGTTTTATTTTTCCATCCTACGTTGAAGACATAATGGGTTCCCTGCTTTTCGATTATGGTTACGGTCCCTTCCGCTGGGTTTGTTTAAGCGGTGATCCCCGGGATCTTGCAAAGACTGACAAGGCAGCCATGGAGTGTATCGACCCGCAGCGCCGCTTCCAGGACCATGACAATTACAATTGGATTCGGGATGCCGGTAAAAACAAGCTGGTGGTTGGCACCCAGGCCAGGATACTGTACCAGGACGCCGAGGGGCGGACAAAAATTGCCCTGAAGTTCAACCAGATGGTGCGCGAAGGTCAGATCGGTCCGGTCATGCTGGGGCGTGATCATCACGATACCGGCGGTACTGATTCTCCCTTCCGGGAAACGGCAAATATCAAGGACGGTTCCAATATAATGGCCGACATGGCGGTTCATTGTTTCACCGGCAACGCTGCCCGGGGAATGAGTCTGGTAGCCCTGCATAACGGTGGCGGAGTAGGCATCGGCAAGGCAGTTAACGGTGGTTTCGGCATGGTGCTGGACGGAAGCCCCAGGGTGGACCGGATCCTGAAACGGGCCATGACCTGGGATGTATTGGGAGGTGTGGCCCGCCGGGCCTGGGCTCGTAATCCCAACGCCATGGAGGTAATAGCGGCTTATAACCGCGATAATAGATTCGGAGACCATGTCACCCTGCCGTACCTGGCCGATGATCAACTGGTGGATGAGATGGTGAATAAATACAGGTAAAACGCTTTCAAGCCGGATCTTTAACCGGCAGAAGCCCAAGCATGGCGGTTTTTCAACAACCTGCAAAAAAGAGGAGTAGATGTAAGCTTATGTCATCATCTGCAAGCAGCCTGGTTGAATGTGTGCCGAATTTCAGTGAAGGCCGCGACAAGGCCAGGATGGAGAAAATCGTAGATACATTCCGCAATCGGCAAGGGGTGAAATTGCTGGATTGGCAGAACGACGAGAACCACAACCGGATGGTGGTGACCGTGGTGGGGCAACCTGGCCCCCTGTCCCAAGCAGTTATAGAGGCTGTCGGAAGGGCCGTGGAGCTGATCGACCTCAACAGTCACAAGGGGCAGCATCCGCGTATGGGAGCCGCAGACGTGGTACCTTTTATCCCTGTGCGAAATTTTACAATGGAGCAGGCTGTTGCCCTTGCCCGCAAGGTAGGCGAAAAGCTGGCCGATGCCTACAATTTGCCGGTGATTCTTTACGAAGCCGCCGCCAGCGCCTCACACCGGGTAAACCTGGCCCAGGTTCGCAAGGGCCAGTTCGAGGCCATGGCCGAAAAGCTCAAGGACCCGGCCTGGAAACCCGATTTTGGACCGGACACAGTCCATCCCACGGCAGGAGTGACGGCCGTGGGTGCCAGAATGCCCCTTGTAGCTTACAACGTAAACCTTGGAACTTCGGATCTTGCCATTGCAGATTCGATTGCCCGGAAAGTACGCCATATCAGCGGGGGGTTGCGTTATTGCAAAGCCATTGGCATCGAACTCAAAGAAAGGGGAATCGTCCAGGTTTCGATGAACATGACCAACTACGAAAAGACAGCTCTTTACCGGGTCTTCGAGCTTATCAGGATTGAAGCCCGGCGTTACGGAGTGACCGTGGTGGGAAGTGAAATCGTAGGACTGGTACCAATGGCAGCCCTGGTGGACACGGCTGCCTACTATTTGGGGCTGGAAGATTTCTTGCCTGGGCAAGTACTGGAAACACACCTTATGGAGTAAAACTGTCATGACAGCCGACCTTGTAGTCATAAATGCCGCCCAGTTGGTGACTTGCAGTAGTTTCGGTCCCAAGTGCGGACCGGAGCAGATGAATGAACTGGGTGTTGTCAAAGACGGTGCGGTGGTAATCAAAGACGGGATAATTGAAAGTCTAGGACCCACCGAGGAGATTCTGGCGGGACGCGATGTCAGCGGTTTCCAGGTGATCGATGCCGCCGGCAAGGCGGTTTTACCCGGTTTCGTAGATTCCCATACACATTTTGTCTTTGGTGGTTACCGGGAAGAAGAGTTTGCCTGGCGCCTGGCAGGTCAAAGCTATATGGAGATTCTGCAGCGCGGCGGAGGTATCCTCAGCACGGTCAAGGCCACCCGTAAGGCCGGAATGCAGGAACTTATCGATTCCGGGGCCAGGCGGTTGGACAGCCTATTGTCCTTCGGGGTAACCACCGTTGAGGGAAAAAGCGGATACGGTCTGGACCTTGAAAACGAGGTCAAACAACTGGAGGCAATGGCCCGACTTGACCGCCGGCATCCGGTTGACGTGGTGCCGACCTTCCTGGGTGCTCATGCCGTGCCGCCGGATTATAAAGGACGAACCGATAAGTATGTAGATTTTATTATTCGGGAAGTAATTCCCCGGGTGGTCGAGGATGGACTGGCTGAGTTTTGTGACGTTTTTTGCGAAGAAGGTGTTTTCTCCATCGGGCAGAGTCGCAGGTTACTCCAGGCTGCAAGGCAAATGGGTTTAAAGCTTACTCTCCACGCCGACGAAATAGTTGCCCTGGGTGGTGCTGAGCTGGCCGCTGAACTTGAAGCGGTTTCAGCCGACCACCTGCTTCAGGCAAGCGCTGCCGGGATTGATGCCATGGCTGAAAAAAAGGTAGTGGCCACTTTACTGCCGGCCACAGCTTTCAGCCTCAAGGAGCCATATGCCCGCGGACGCCGGATGATAGATGCCGGCTGTGCCGTGGCCCTGGCCACGGATTTAAATCCGGGCAGTTGTTTTTGCGAATCGGTGCCCCTGGTGATGGCCCTGGCCTGCATTTATATGGGGCTGACCCCGGAGGAAGCAGTCTGTGCCATGACAATCAACGGAGCCGCTGCCCTGGCAAGGGCGGATACAGTCGGGAGCCTTGATCCCGGAAAGTACGGTGACCTGGTGATCCTGGAGTTTCCTTCATATAAGTTCATCCCTTACCATGTGGGCGTAAACTGTGTAGAAAAAGTTATCAAAAAAGGCCACCTGGTGTTTGACAAAACCAGGCTGCAGGTGAGGTGAAAAATGCTGACCCAGTTAAGTGTCGAGGAATTTTTATCCAGGACCGCTTCCAGTGACCCCGTTCCCGGAGGCGGTAGTATATCCGCCCTGGCAGCAGCCGCTGCTGCGGCCCTGGCGCAAATGGTGGCTGGTCTTACAGTCGGCCGTTCAAAGTTTGCTTCAGTTGAGCAGGCCATGCGGGATCTGCGTTCCAGGGCAGTTGAGCTGCAGGAAAAATTGACCGCTGACGTGGATAGGGATTCGGCAGCCTACGGGCAGGTATTGGAAGCCTTCAGACTCCCCCGGCAGACCGAGGCTCAACGACTTGCACGCGGCCAGGCCATCCAGGAGGCCTTCAAACAGGCCGCCCGGGTTCCCATGGAGGTGGCCGCAATTTCACTGGAAGTAATCCGCCTGGCCGGCCAGGCAATGGAAAAGGGCAATCCCAATGCAACCACTGATGCTGCGGTGAGTGTGATGATGGCCCGTACCGCTGCCCTGGGGGCCGTTTTGAATGTAAAGATCAATCTGGAATCCGTTAAGGATGAGGATTTTGTTTCCCGGATGCAAGACCAGGCGGCCGCCATCAAGGACAAGGTGCTCGAGCTGGAAAAAACATATCTGGAAAAAACCGGTCTTTGATACCGGACTTGGTTGCGGCGGGGATATTCTATGCACCTGTTTGTGGAACAATTACTTAACGGGATTGCCATGGGCGCAATCTATGCCCTGGTAACCCTTGGCCTGGCCCTGGTTTATGGAATTTTACGGATACTTCATGTGGCCCACGCTGCTGTCTATACGGTCGGAGCCTATATCGGCCTGGCAGTCTTCAATCTGACCGGAAGTCTTTTGCTGGGCTTTGGCGGGGCCATGGTTTTCTGTTCACTGCTGGGCGTGGTCATAGAACGTTTTGTTTACTATCCACTGTTGAAATATCCGCCTTACGTGCCGCTTATCGGCAGCATAGCCGCCATGCTGGGCATAGAGGAACTTTGCCGGCTTGTGGCTGGACCTTACATCCTGACTTTTCCCGCCAAGCTGCCTTTTCCGGAGATTCACCTGGGCAGTATTGCCATTTCGTCAACCCTGACTGCTGTTTACGCCATTTCAACCCTGGTGCTGGCCGCCCTTTGGTACATAACCAACAGGACCGAGATGGGGCTGGCCATGCGGGCAACCAGCCAGGACCTGGCAATTGCAGATGCCATGGGAATAAACAGCCACTGGATCGTAAGTGCAACTTTTATTCTCGGTTCGGCAATTGCGGCAGTGGCCGGGGTATTGGTGGGTATCTATTATAACCAGGTATATCCAACCATGGGGGCTGTACCGGCGTACAAAACCCTGGCCCTTATAGTGGTCGGGGGGATGGGATCGGTACCCGGGGCGGTTATAGCTTCATTGTTGCTGGGGGTGGCGGAAACCCTTCTCATCGGCTATGCCCAGATTCCCCTGCCACGCGATGCCCTGGCATTCATTGCCATGATTGCTGTTTTGATGTGGCGATCAGAAGGATTGATGGGATCCAAGTAAGGAGGTTTCTGGTTGAGTGGCTACCTGATTACCATTGCTACCATTATCGTTATAAATGCCATTGTGGTCTGCGGGTTGAACGTAATTGTCGGCTACGCGGGACAGATATCCCTGGGGCATGCCGCATTTTTCGGTATAGGTGCCTATAGTGCTGCCCTGCTGGCTACCAAGGCCGGCCTGTCCTTTTGGGGTGCCCTTCCCCTGGTGGTGATAATCAGCGGTCTGGTGGGATTGTTGCTCGGTTTGCCGAGTCTCAGGGTGAAGGATGATTTTCTGGCCATAACTACCATCGGCATCAATTTCATCGTTGAAGCGATTTTTCTCTACATACCTTTTTTTGGCGGAGCATTGGGCATTGGCGGTATCCCGAGGATTTTTCTTTTCGGTCTTAAGCTCAAGGGGCTGTCTTTTTTCCTGCTCTGTCTTTTTTTCCTGGCTGTGACCATGGTGGTATGTTGGTGGTTTACCCGATGCTGGTCGGGCCTGGCCTGTTTTGCCCTGCGGGAAGACGAACAGGCTGCGGCTTCCATGGGGATTTCACCGGTAAGGTTCAAACTCCTGGCCTTTGTGGCCGGTACGGCCATGGCAGGCCTGGCAGGGGCGTTGTATGCCCACTACATGCGTTTTATCAGTGCAACTGATTTTTCTTTTCCGGTCTCGATTTCCTTGCTGAGCATTTTGGTGCTGGGAGGCATGGGAAAACTATGGGCTCCCTTGCTGGGGGCGATAATCCTGGGAGTGCTGCCGGAGCTGTTTCGGCCACTGGTGGACTACAGGATGTTGTTCTACACGGCCATCCTGCTATTGATGATTCGTTTCCAGCCTTCAGGGCTTCTGGGGGATGAAAGCCTGGCAAGAAAAGTGTTGGCCAGGTTTGTTCCGGGAGGCGTCAAATGAAAGCACCTTTGCTTCAGGTCGAGGATCTGCACAAGAATTTCGGGGGCCTTAAGGCTGTGGATGGAGTCGATTTTGAGGTGCAGGCCGGGGAGATTCTTGGTATCCTGGGGCCCAACGGTGCCGGTAAAACCGTTTGTTTTAATATGATATCTGGAGTTTATAAGCCTTCTTCCGGTAAGATAATTTTCGACGGCCGAAGAACCGATGGTATGCCGCCGTTCAAGTTGGCCGCCCTGGGTTTGGGGCGTACCTTCCAGATTGTAAAACCGTTTGCTTCCCTGACGGTGCTCGAAAACGTGATGGTTGCAAGGGGAATTCAGAATTATGGACGTTTTGGTCGTATCTGGCGCACCTGGCGATCAAAACGGGAAATTGCTGCTGCCCGCAAGGTGCTGGCCCAGGTTGGGCTTGCCGATCTTGCACAGCGCAAAGCAGGTCTGCTTCCGCTGGGAAATCTGCGCCGTCTGGAAATCGCCAGGGCGATGGTGGTAGGCCATAAGCTTATTTTATTGGATGAATCATTTTCCGGCCTGCGCCACGAAGAAACAGCCAAACTTGAAGATCTGGTACGCAAGATCAGGAACTTGGGAATTACTGTTTTGCTCATTGAGCACAACCTGAGGGTTTCCATGGGCCTGTGTGACCGGATCGTTGTCCTTGACCATGGCCGTAAGATTGCCGAAGGAAATCCTGAGGCTATCCAGCAGAATGATCAGGTTATCCAAGCATACCTGGGTCGCAAAAGGAGGAAATATGCTGCTGGAGGTTGAAAATCTAAAGATTTCCTACGGCGACATAGAGGCGGTTTCCGGCGTCAGTTTTGCTCTGGAACAAGGTGAGCTGGTATCGATAATCGGGGCCAACGGGGCCGGTAAGACATCGATATTAAACGCCTTGATGGGGATTGTTCCCGTCAATGAGGGCCGGATCAGTTTTCAGGGCAGGCAGATAACCAGGTGGCCGGCTTTCCGGCGGGCCCGGGCCGGAATGAGGATGGTGCCTGAGCGGGCGCGAACTTTTGCCCGGTTAACGGTTTATGAAAACCTGATGGTTGGGGTGTACAAGTTGCGCAACAAGGTTGATCTTGGCCGGCGGCTGCAATGGCTGTACAAAATGTTTCCCATTCTTGAAAAACGAAAAAACCAGCCGGCCAATACCATGTCCGGCGGTGAACAGCAGCAGCTTGCAATTGCAAGGGCATTGATATCTGATCCTGACCTTTTGCTGGTGGACGAAGTTTCAATGGGCCTTATGCCCAAATTGGTGGACGAGGTTTTTGACCTCCTCAAGCGCCTGAACCGCCAACAGGGTCTGACCATTTTACTGGTGGAGCAAAATGCGGTTGCCTCCCTTGAGATATCAGACAGGGCCTATGTTCTGGAGACGGGCAATTTGGCCTGCCAGGGATCGGCGGCCGAGTTGTCCCAGGATCCAAGGGTCAGGGAAGTTTACCTGGGACATTAGCAGCCCGGATTTACTGCCGGATTGAACATAAAAAGTTAGTATGACTCAACCTATTGATGAGAAAGGAGATATGCAATGAAACGTAATTTTATCCGGTTGACCATGGCGGTTATAGTATTGGCCTTGACGGTGGTGCCGGCAAACGCCGGGGGCAAGGTGAAAATAGGCCTCCTGGCTCCTTTGACAGGTTTTGCTGCTGCCGACGGCCTTTCAGTGCGTAACTCTGTGGTTCTTGCCGCAGAACGGATCAATAAGCAGGGTGGCCTGCTGGGAAAAAAGGTGGAACTGGTTGCCTATGATGATCGGGCCGATGCCAAGGAAGCAGTAGCCCTGGCACGGAAACTGATCCAGCAGGACCGGGTGGCGGCCGTTGTGGGAGGCTCCTACAGTACTCCAAGCCGGGCCGTGGCTCCTATTTTTCAGGACGAAGAGATTCCTTTCGTGGCAGCCTACGCGGTTCATCCCGATATCACCCGGGCAGGTAATTACTGTTTCCGCAACGGTTTTCTTGGAATGGTAGAAGGTAAATCCGCCGGTTACGTTGCGGTCAAGCTGCTGAAAGCCAAACGCATTGCCCTTTTGACCTCAGACAATGATTTCGGACGGACCCTGGCAGCCGGTTTCAAAGCCTATATCAAGGACAAGGCACCCGGTGCCGGTATCGTTTTTTCCCAGACCTATCCTTTTAAGGAAAAAGATTTCAAACCTTATCTTTCCAAGATCAAGGAACTCCATCCTGATCTGCTTTTTGCCTCAGGTTATTATTTTCAGACCGGTCCCATAGTAAACCAGGCTCGTGAATTGGGTATGGGAGTAACCATTTTAGGCGAAGAAGGTGCGGATTCTCCAAAATTTCTCGAGATAGCCGGAAAAGCCGCTGAAGGTTTCGTCCTGGTGACCAACCTCAACCGGGATGACCCAAGACCGGAGGTAAAGCATTTCCTGGAACAGTATGAAAGCCGCTTCAAGATCCAACCCGACATGGTGGGTGCGTCGGCTTATGACGCTTTTATGTTAATCTGCCGGGCAATCGAGGCTGCCGGCAGCACGGCCGGACCGAAAGTTCAAAAAGCCCTGGCCGCCACCAGCAATTACAATGGTCTTACCGGGACACTGAAAGGATTTACCCCGGAAGGTGAGGTCATCAAGGAAGTCCAGGTGCAGATTGTTAAAAATGGCCGATTTAGGCATTTTGGTGTAGTTACCGACCTGGGACTTATTACCCCCTAGTCTGAATATGAAACCTTATTAAATGAACCGGAGGGCCCCTGGGTGGCCTCCGGTTTTTCTATATGCAGGCTGCCGATGTTGAAAAGATGGGTTGAAAAGCTTGTCAAAGCTAGCTATTTCCTTATGAAAACTTTACATGTCGCAACCCTGTCGAGGAATACAACATGGCCATCAGTGAAAAACTGCTTGAAATCCTTGTTTGCCCCCAGTGTAAGGGGCCGGTAAAATTGAATTCTTCCGGAGACGGGCTGGAATGCAAGGCCTGCAAACTGCTTTATGAAATCAGGGACGATATTCCCATCATGCTGGTTGAAGAGGCGCGTTCCCTTGAGCCCGGCAGCCGGCACTGAAACAAGACCGAGGAGGCTGGTCTTGTGAGCATACCTGTTGAACCAAAGCCCGCCAAGCTGGTCATCGGGCTGATACTACGGGAAAAAAGCCTGCTTGAACAGGTGGCCGCCGGCCTTGTGGCAGCTTACGGCGACCTGGAAATGGTCAGCGCCTGGTTTGATTTTGATTTCACCGGTTACTATGAAAAGGAGATGGGCAGGCCGCTTTTCCGGCGTATGCTGGTTTTCAGGGATCTGGTTGGCCAGGACCAGCTGGTGAGGATCAAAAGGGAAACCAACCTGATCGAAGACGAATTTGCCGACAATGGTAGACGCAGGGTTAACATCGATCCAGGCCTGCTGTCTTTTGAAAGGTTCGTACTGGCTACCGGCAAGAACTATACCCACAGGATTTACCTGGGAGAGGGTATCTTTGCCGACTTGACCCTGGTATACCAGGAGGGCGGTTTTAAGCCCCTTGCGTGGACCTATCCAGACTATGGCCAGCGCCGTATGAGGGATTTTCTTGAAAAAGTGCGTACCAGGTACCGGGAACAGGTGCGCAGGCGGAAATCCATTTCCAGTCCTGGAGTGAAAGGACAGTCTAAAGATGATTAAAAGTATGACCGGCTATGCCGTTTGCGAAAGTGGAAGCGGGGAAATTTCTGCGGTGGTGGAGATACGTTCCTACAACAGCCGTTTCCTGGACCCGGTCGTCAGGCTGGCCCACCAGTATGCAGTTTTGGAGGAGCCGATACGCAAGCAACTGGCCAGGAAGCTGGCCCGTGGCAGGGTTGAGGTACGTATCCAGATCCAGGACCGGCGCGAGACAGCCAATGCTTTCGAGGTCGACCTGGCCCGGGCCCGTTCTTATCTTTGGGCCGCAGACACGATAAAAAAAGCACTCAAACTGGAAAGCGATATTTCTCTTGATCACCTGGTTTCGGTCAATGGGGTAGTCCAACCGGTGGACCGTCCCCAGGACCTTGAAGCCCTTTGGACGGTGGTGGGGCCTTGCCTTGATCAGACCCTTGAACAACTGGAGCAGATGCGCGAAAAAGAGGGGCGTTTTCTCAAGCATGATCTGGAACAACATCTGGAAAAACTGACCGGACTGCTGGAAAAGATAAAGGACAAAGCCGCCAACCTTCCCGAGTTGTACCGCCAGAGACTCCAGGAAAGAATTGAGGCTCTATGCGCCGGCAAGGTGGAGCTGGACCGGGAGCGCATAATCCAGGAAGCCTCCATCCTGGCCGATCGCAGCGATATTTCCGAAGAGCTGGTACGGGCGGCAAGTCACTTGGAACAATTCAATCGAATCATGGAAAGCGGAGAGCCGGCTGGA
>JALVQM010000328.1 GCA_027025615.1 Desulfobacteraceae bacterium
TGTAAGAGGAGTAGGTTCGGGATTTACTTCAATGATAACAGCTCCGCTACGCTTGGCTATAATCGGCATGTAAGCAGCCGGCTCTACAGTGGCCGAAGTTCCGATTACCAACATCACTTCGCAACCGGCGGCCAGAAGCTGGGAACGTTTCAAGTGGTTGGGGGAAATCAATTCACCGAAAAAAACCACGTCAGGACGCAGAACCCCCCCACAATTACACAGTGGCGGCAAACTGTCCAGTTGCAGGCTGGCAGTATCAAAACTTGCTTTGCAATCCATGCAGCGCTGAACGGCAAAACTTCCATGGAACTCGATCACGTCCGTACTTCCGGCAGCCTGGTGGAGCCCATCGACATTCTGGGTTATTATGGTGCTCAAAACCCCTAGCTGTTCCAGGCGGGCCAGCGCCTGGTGGCCGGCGTTGGGAAGGGCTCTGTCCAACACATCCTTCATCGATTTGATCAACACTTCCCATACTTCTGCCGGATTTTTTAAAAAGGCTTCGATATGAGCGTACTTCATGGGATCAATTTTTTCCCAAAGGCCACCCGCCCCCCGAAAAGGAGGAATACCACTTTCAACTGAAATTCCGGCACCGGTCAGGGCCACCACGTTCTTCCTGGCGGCCAGAATATCGGCAGCTTTTTGAATCGCATTGTCCATGCCTGTCTTTCCCTGTATCTTGTCACCCAAAGCTCGATATCAATGCCGGACTGCATCGCATCAAGAAAAATATTAAACCGTTCGCGCAGTACAGGCCACCTGTTTTGCGGCTGACCGCTCTGAACCGAATTTCGTCCTTTTTACCCAACCATCTGAATTTCAGTTTATTGGAAATGCTCCCTTTATCAAACAGAAATTCAGGGGGAATATAATGCAGGACGTATTTTATCACGGTATGGCTTGGCTTGCGGTTTTTCAAAGTTCAAAAGTCATTCCAGCAGCAACGGCAAAACACTCAAGCTGCTTTCCACGGTCAGATATGACCTTCTGGCAGGCCTCGACAATTTCATCCACCTCCTGGTCGGTTCGTTCCTGGTTCAGGTGGAACAGGCCAAGCTTGTCAACGCTGGCATGAAAAGCCATGTCCAGGACATCCACATAAGAAGAATGTCCCCATTCAATGAGCAGCTTGTATTCCTGGGGGGTATATTCAGCATCATGAATCAGCAGGTCGGCACCTTCACAAAAAGCAAAGTACTCCATACTGGTAAGACCACCAGGATGCACAAACCCCAGTTCATTGTCCGTCAGGAAAACAAAACTTTTCCCATCCTCAATGAACTTATAACCTTTCCCGGTATTTGGGTGGCTGATCTGGATCGGAACCACGGTTATGGATCCTATATCGAACTTTTCCGGTCGAGCCTCTTCATAAATGATTTTGGCTTTCAGGTCTGAAAATCGAACCGGGAAATTTGGTGGTGCCATAACCTTGGAAAACATGCTTTCCATGAATTTTTTATGAAAGGCACCACTGTGCATTCTAATTTCCGGATGTTCAAGGAACAGGGGTTTAAAAAAGGGAAATCCCATCAGGTGATCCCAATGCCCGTGGGTCAAGAGGAAATTGTACTTGTAACAGCCCTCTTTGATAAGAAAATTGCCGAGCCTGCGAATTCCGGTACCGGCATCCACGATGATTACATCACCGCTTTTGGCACGGATTTCCATACAGGTGGTATCACCACCGTATTTAATGTATTCAGGGCCGGAAACCGGAATTGATCCCCGGGAGCCCCAACATCGAATAAGCATACTCCCTATTACCCATCAATGCCAGACAGTTAACTTCAACCCCTGTTTTTCCGTAAGGCACACCATACGTCCCGGATTAAACGGATTCGGCCAGAAACGTATGCCAGATACCATCTTTTTGCCAGGTTTCTACGATCCTGGCTCCCGACTGCCTGAGCCGGTTTTCAATCGTATGTGCCTGGCTTCTGAACAAGCCGGAAAAGACAAATTGTTTGGGCTTTCTGAAACTCTCGGCCTCTATCATCAGAGCCATCACATCGTAATGAATATTGGATACCACAAGTTCAAAAGGCAAGTCCATAAATTTATCCGCCCGCCCCTGGACTACAAGAACCCTGTCCTGCAAACTGTTCCGGCATACGTTGCCCCGGGCTACAACTGTGGCAAGCAGGTTCAAGTCGACAGCCAAAACTTTTTCAGCCCCCAGCATAGCAGCCACCAGGGCAAGCACACCTGTTCCGGTGCCAAGGTCGACAACCCTGCCTGGCCGCCTGCGGGCAAAGGCCAATTTCATGGCCTCCAGGCAATGCAGGGTTGTAGGGTGCTGACCATTTCCGAAAACCACCCCCGGGTCTAACCAGAGGCAGGGTTTTTCAAGCGGTTGTTCGAAGGTGTGCCAGGGTGGAGCAATAAGAAAAGGGCCGACGTCAATAATTGCCACCGGCCGCCCCTGCCATTGTTCATATGGCATTTGATATGTATCGACCAGCTCGATTGCCGGATTTTTTTTTAGAAGACATTGGACGATATGGTCTGCCGGTTGAGCGAAGAAAAGAAAGCAATCACCTTCTTCTTCCCAGGCGCCCAGAAAACCTGACTGTCCCATGGCCGGGCCATGAGTCAGGTTCCCGCGGCAGTAGTAGATGAAAAGATCGGAGTATGGGCAGCTGCTCATGGTCATCTATCCTGCCGGCGTGACAAATATTGGCAGAAAAATATCAGAAGTATTGTTTTAACTTGTCCGTCACGCTTTAGGCAGCTGATCAATGTACCACTGCATTGGATCTAGAATAGTAAAACCCAGGTCCTTAAGCTTTTGTTTGACCCGGGCCACGTTATTGGTCAACAAGTACGGAAACACCGCCCTTTTTCCCTCTTCCCAGTAGCGGGCCACCAAAACACTGCCAAAAGAAATATTTTCTTCTGTAATGGCATCGACGATCTTTTTGAGCTGGCCGACTTTTTCCTCTACCAGGACACACAACAAAGTGCCCGGCTCGCCAATTCCCAGCACGTTTGTAAATGCGCGCAACAGGTCTCGCACAGAAATAATGCCTTTGAGCTGCCCGCTATCATCGACCACCGGAAAAGCCCCAACTTTGTGGCGTTGAACAAGAAGCAGGACATCCTGAATGGTGTCGGTAGGAGAAATCGTGATAGGGTCAATACTCATAACTTCCTTGACCTTCAAGTCATCGTACTTTTTCCGGTCAGCCGCACTGCCCAACCCCTTGGCAAAACGTGGGGGCAGGGCGCTACGGATATCCCTGTCGGTGACAATGCCCACCAGGGTTTTGTCGGCTTCTACCACCGGCAAGTGTCTTATGTTGTTTTCGGTCATGATGTCCTGAGCATCGTAAATCGAGGTTTCCTTGTCGATGGTAATCACTTTGGCAGTCATTGATCTGCTGACAAACATCGTTTCCTCCACGCTGGACTATATAATTTTGGCTTTTCCGGAACGCAACAGAGCCGGCACCGGTCAATCTTCTAACAGAATCCTGACATGATCACGCGCAAGTTCAGGAAGTTTTTCCAAACAATAGCCGCCTTCCAAAACCGAAATTACTCTCCCCTGACAAATCGAATCCGCCCAATGGACAACCTGGCGCATAATCCATGAGAAGCCCTCGGTAGTAACGTTAATATCCGACATCTCATCTTCGCAATGGGCATCAAAACCTGCCGAAACAAGGATTACTTCCGGTTTGAACGTCTCTATCGAAGGCTCAAGGTCACGTCGCATACGTACCTGGTAGGCCTCGTCCCCCTGGCCCGGCAAGATAGGTGAATTTTTGGTAAAACCGTATCCATCCTTGGCACCCACCTCAAACTCGCGACCGGTACCTGGATATGCAAACGAGGGGTGTTGATGAATCGAATAGTAAAAAACACTGTCATCACGTTCGAATATATGCTGGGTTCCGTTTCCGTGATGAACATCGAAATCCACAATGGCCACTTTACCTATACCATGGTGCTTCTGCAAGTAACGGGCGGCGATGGCAACGTTGTTGAAGTAACAAAACCCCATGGCTTTGTCCGTTTCGGCATGATGCCCCGGAGGGCGTACGGCACAAAACGCATTTTCAATAGTACCATTCATCATCAGATCAACGGCCTTTAAAATACCGCCCACGGCCAGGCAGGCCACCTCGTAAGTCTCGGTGCACATCTGGTTGTCAGCACAATCGAAAGAACTTTTTCCGGCCAGACACAGTTCCTCAAAGCGCCGAATGTAAGCATGGGTGTGTACGGTCTCTATCCATTT
>JALVQM010000329.1:0-3653 GCA_027025615.1 Desulfobacteraceae bacterium
GTCGTCATATTTCTTGTCGCCAAGCTGGGTCAGGAAGGCGCTCATTTCCTTGTCAGCCGGTAACCTGTTTTCAAACACGGCATGCATTTTGTAATGTACCTGCTTGAGCCTGGGGCCGTCATATTCGAAATCCATCACACCGACGAATTTGCCTGAACAGCCTGCATTGGTAACATAACAGGTACCCCCCTGGCTGTCGGTGACCGGCAACGGCTTGGGAATGCCGTCATGGGTATGACCACCAAAAATAGCATCCATGCCGGGAATTTCATAGGCCATCTTGATATCCACATCCATACCGGAATGCGAGACCAGAACAACCGCATCGGGTTTTTGCTCGGTACGGATTTTCTTTACCAGATCTCGCATGTCTCCAATGCGCAGGCCAAACGACCAGTCAGGAAAAAACTCCGGCGGATTGGCATTGGCCGTGCGCGGGAACGCCTGACCGACCACGGCAATCTTGCGGCCATTCACTTCCTTCATCACATAGGGCTGGAAGGCGTTGCCGGTATCCTCGTCAAACAATCCCTTGCCGCCATTTTTCTCCACCAGTTCAGGATAGCTGTCGCCCATCATGCTTTCGTCCTTGACGCGCACATTCTGGCCGATGAAATCGCCCTTGAACAAGGCCACATTATTCAGCACCTCGGCTTCGGGATAGGTGAACTCCCAGTGACCAACCATGACGTTGACACCCAGAATGTTACAGGCTTCCACCATGTCGACGCCTCTGGTCCACAGGCTGGTGCCCGATCCCTGCCAGGTGTCACCACCATCAAAGGTCAGGGTGTTCTGGATACCGCCAGCATCGGCACGCAGACGATCAAGCAGTGTCTTGATATGTGCAAAGCCCCCCATACGGCCATATTTCTTTACCCCTTCCTCGAAATTCAGATAGGTATAAGCATAAGCCTCCGGGCTGTCCTCGGAAAGTCCCATGGCCTGCAACAGCTTGGTCCCGACCAGATGCGGCGCCCGGCCAAAGGCATCACCAACCCCGAGATTGACATTGGGTTCGCGGAAATAAATAGGATAGAGCTGACCATGTGTATCGGTGATATGAAGAAGCCGCACCTGGCCCTTCATCGGGGTTTTGTAATACTCGTCATTACCGGTACTGGAAGACTCGTCCAGATGACTGGCGATCGAACCACTCATCCACCAGGGAAGGGTCCCTCCAACCGCACCACCGGCCGCCATCAGTTGTAATAATCTGCGTCTGTCAATTTTTGTCGAGTTATTCTTGGCCATGTTTAATCTGCCCGTGCATCTTCTCTTGTAAATTTGTAAGGGATCCGGCAGCCCAGACTATTTCGGTACATTCCATCCAGAATTCTGCACGATTATCGCCAGGGTCTGCTCATACAGACAGCCCCCGTTTCCGGGGACTGTCTGTTTTTTTCTACCGCTGTAGTGTTTAGTTGCGTACGGCGGGGGTTTCGATGGGCAGGCCGTTGCCGCGCCATCTGACATAGAGTTCCAGATTGGTATATTCGTCCGAACCGATCTTGTACGGCTTGGCTCTGACCTGCTTGTTACAGCCCTTGAAACGGCGCTGTACGGAGCCCGGCTTCTGCCATTTCAAACGATAGGTCGGGAAGCCGTTGATCTGTCCCTGAGAGAGAACATTGGAGCGGATCTGACCGCCATAATAGTTCTCGTGGCAATGGGCGCAGGCCATGTCAAGCTGACCACGGCGGGTGTAATAATGCTTCTTGCCTTTTTCCCAGAACGGCTTGTTCTTGGCATTGAGAACGATATTGGTCGGCATGCCCTTCGACTGCGCGGCCACATATATGGTAATCCCCAACAGCTGGTTGGATTTCCATTTATAAGCCTTGGTCTTCATGAATTTTGTGCGGCACAGATTGATGCGCTGCTCAAGATTGATGAGCTTTTTCCAGGGAGCATAATAAACAGGATAGCGCGTTGCCACCCCCTTCATGCTGGCCTTGGCATCATTATGACAGCTCTGGCAGGACTTTTTGCTTTCGCCCTCGACCTTCGACCACAGCGCCTCCCCCTGCTCCAGCCAGAGATTGCCCGGATTGTCAAAATCATCATCCTGCAGGGCCTGGGTTTCTTTCTTGGCAAAATGATAGCCTGACCAGACTTCATCCAGCGGGCTGTCCTTGCCCGGCTTGACGGCTTCATTCTTGCCATCGGCTGCCGCCATCGCTGTCCCGGTGACCAGCAGGCTGGCCAATAGTCCGGCGATTGCCACTTTAATCAATCTTCCCATATTCATTCCTCCAGCTTTCTCGCAATTCTTTATTGTCATTTGTTACTTGTCTCCCATCGCCGGGTCACTGGTATCGGATTTTGTCTTACCACGTAGACCACCTTTATCGGCTGTCGGCTCAACATTCAGCGTCATCAGGAAGGCCAGAACATCTTCCACTTCCTGCGGATTAAGCACTGTCTTGTCCTTGAATTTCCCCATCACCCTCGTCAGCTTTTCCTTGCGGAAAAAGGACGGCATGATCGTCTCGGGAAAAACCTGCTTGCTATCAACCAGCAACATGCGCAGCTCGCCCTTGGAATAGCGGGTCGCAACCCCGTCAAGCCGTGGTCCGATTTTGCCCATATCGGCATATTTCTTCGGATTGGAACGCACCTTGGCAGCAAGAGCTGCAACTTCGTGACAAGCAAAGCAGTTGCCTTTCTTGCGCGCCGCCATGATATCTTCACCCTTGGCGGCATCGCCGGCCTGGGCGGTCAGCGAGGACTTGATGGCATTGACCGATGGTCCCTCGACAATATCAAACTTGCCAGCTGCAGGAGGCTTTGGCGGCGTCCCTTTGGCAATCTTCTTGTGCGTCTGGGGTTCTTGCAGGGTCATGATGTAAGCCAGCACATCTTCAATCTCCTGGGCGTTCAGCACAGGTCTGCCCTTGAACTTGCCCTTCACCCGGTTAAGCCCTTTGGTGCGGTAAAAACCCGGCATGATGGTCTCGGGAAATACCTGCTTGGAGTTGACCAGCAACATGCGCAACTCGCCCTTCGTATAACGCGAGGCAACACCATCAAGCCGAGGCCCGATCTTGCCCATATCGGCATATTTCTTCGGATTGGAGCGCACCTTGACACTCAGCCTGGCAATTTCGTGACAGGCAAAACAATTGCCCTTCTTGCGCGCCGCTATCAAGTCTTCTCCCTTTTTGGCGTCTCCCGCCTTGCCCGTCAATGACTTGTTGATGGCCTTAACAGACGGCCCGTCACTCACATCATAAACAACAAGCGCAGGCACCTGCTTCTTCTTTTTGTCTTGGGCCACGGCCGGCTGGATCAGCAACCCAGCCGCCCCGGCAAAAGAGCAAAAGACAATCGCAATCCTTGACAGCTTCATGCTTTCACTTCCTCTCATTGCATTATTTATAACTGAAGAGAATTGGTGCCCCGTCCCCGGCCCTTTCAATTTGATGAAATGAGCCTGGCAGAACCAAAATCAGACGCAAACGGTCCCCTCCGCTTACATCAGATCCCCCTGTCTTCAATCTTCTTGCTTCTTTTTTTCATATGTCCCTGCCGCCATATTTTTTCCGGGAAAGCCAGCATGGCGAGGGAAGCCATTGCCAGGATGGGCCAGATGCCGGCCAGGATGTCCATGATTCCCGTAATGCTGTTGGTCAGGTGGCCACGGAAGGGAA
>JALVQM010000329.1:3663-4236 GCA_027025615.1 Desulfobacteraceae bacterium
TAACAGACGGCCCGTCACTCACATCATAAACAACAAGCGCAGGCACCTGCTTCTTCTTTTTGTCTTGGGCCACGGCCATGTTGCTTTGTAAAGCAATCACCGGTGCCAGGCCGCAAGCAACAATAAGAGCCACGATCAATCGTTTCATATAACTCTTCCTCTCCCTGGAAATCAGTTCTGTCCTGTTCTTATTCTGTGGTCCGCGAATGCAATGAGCGCACGACCTTTACGGCCTGTTGTCACACTACTTTACCCGGCTGGATAGAAACTTTCCCGGTGCCACCAGTCGTGCAGACCGGCCACACCAGAAAAGAAAGGCATTCTTCCACAACCACTCATGTTACAAATCCGCCTTTGTTATTGTCCTGCCTGCGCAGATTATCGCGGATCGTTGAGAAAGAACTAACCGGCCGTAATGGATTTTTTAGCGGTTGTTTTCTTGCCGCCATCTTCTGTCCATGTGAATTCCATTTCACCGGATCCGGGGACCTTGAAATTGAACGCCACATACGGATTGGCGGAAACAGACGGATAGAACACCGTACTGAAGACTTCCTTGCCGTTGAATTTGGC
>JALVQM010000330.1 GCA_027025615.1 Desulfobacteraceae bacterium
TGATCCGTAAAGGGAAACCCGGCAACCCAAAGCATAAGGCGCTGATTGACTTTACCTTGAAAATTATCGAAACTAAGGGGTTTGTGAGCGACAGCGATCTGGAACGATTCAAGCAAGCCGGTTACACCGACAGGCATGCCGCAGAAATTACTGTCATCATCGCCCAGAAAACCCTGTCGAACTTCTTTAACCATATCAATGACACGGAGCTGGACTTACCTCCGGCCCCGGAATTGCAGTAAGACCTATAGCTCATTTCGTTCACGGTTGGCTTGATGGTTGGCCGGCATGTTGATCAGGATCGGGGATCGCTGGAAACGAGGTCCGGATTTATCTTCTGATGTGAGGCCCGGAACCGGGACGCAGAATCCTTTGCCGTCACTTTTATTCCAATGACGGTTTGTATAATTTTGCGCAGCAGTGCCTGGTCCGACTGACTGGTGTTTAAATCCATCAGTCAATCCGTAGTCAATGAGCTTGTGCAACAGGGTTTGGCTAGGGACTTTCTTTTGCTTCCGATAAGTCTCTTTTGGATGGCAGGCTGGATTGTAAGACAGCCAGATCGTTTTTTATGGCTTCCAGCCCTGCCATGCTTTGTGCCAGGCGGTTTGTTTCCGCCTCGATACTGCCATCGTGGGCCTGCCGCCGTGCATGGGCCGTTTCCATGGCACCCTGGGTTGCAGTCACGGTTTCGTCCAGGCGTTCGCGGGTTTTACGGGCAAAGCCGGCAAAGGAGATATTCAGGTTCTGGAGCATGGACCAGCGGATATTTTCTACATTGCGTCGGACCAGGCTGTCGAGGCGCTGGTCAATGGATTTGAGTACCGGCAGAGGATCGGTGTTCCATGTGCTCAACACCCAATATGGTCTGCGTTTGATTTCAAGGACATCCTCTGAAGCAAGAGGCTTGTATGGCACCTGAAACATGTCTGCGGCAGTGCGTCGCAGGGTCTCCACCAGCCGCGAAAGACGCTCTTCATGAGGTGTCAGGCACTCCAGCAGGCGTTCTTTGACCCGTTCATTGAGTTCCTCGCGCTGTTTTTCGAAAAAGTCGGGGATTGCCTCGGCCCAGGCTTTCTGGACTTCAGTTTTCGAAGATTTGCCGTATCTGCAGGCAACAGGTCCGGCCTGCATAATTTCCTTCAAAAATTTTTCGGCTTGCCGGGCAAGCTCGCGTGCCTGTTCTTCCACAAAGGCAGTAACTCTCTTTTTGTCGCCTTCCAGAACATCCTGGATCAGTCTGCGTTCGCTTTCGGCCTGGCCAAGGCTTTTTTCGAAAACAGCGAGTTTTTCTTCAAGTTCCTGCTGTGGAAGTTTGAGGGCCTTCAAGGCAATACCGGTTTCCATCAAAACCGCCTCGATCAACTCCAGGGCTCGCTGGCATATGGCACTGGTCAAGGCGTTAAACTTCTCTTTGGCAAGAAATTCCAGGAGAAAAGATTCCAGTTGGGCCATGCCGCTTGCAGTCCATCCATCGGAATCTTCGGTCGTTTTTGCTTCCAGCCCTTTTCGGGCAGATACGCAAAAGACCGGCAATTCGCCGTCCCAGCCGATTTCTTCTGCCAATATGCGTTTGTAAAAGCCAAGGGCTTCTTCAAGTTCACTGTCGTTTAAATAGTCGATTTTGTTAAAGACGAAAAACATGCGCGGAACTTTTTCTTTTACCTGTCGTAAAAATTCCAATTCCACTTCGGTTATGGGAGGATCGGCCGATACCAGAAACAGGGCTGCATCGCATTGTTGCAGAAAATTCAGGGTTGCGGTGGTGTTGTGCCTGTATGTGGAACCGATCCCGGGCGTGTCGATCAATACTACCCCGTCGGAAAGAATGGGTGCCGGCAGATACGCATGTACTTCGGCTACACCCAGTTTGTTTCGGGGATTACCCTTTTCCGTGACAAAACCGGCCAGCCAGGCGTTTCTCTCGGCAGTTGAGGAGCCGGTGAATTCATCGGTTGAATGTCCGTCTGAATATTGGACACAGAGTTTCGCTGTCGGGCCGTATTGGAGAAATGTCGGCGCGGCAGTCAAAGGGACAACTCCAACAGGTAAAAGAGGTTCGCCCGTCAGGGCGTTGAGCAGGGTGCTTTTCCCGCGCTTGAATTGACCAAGGACCGCCAGGTGAAACCGGCCTTCCATGTAACGCGAGGACAAGTCGTTCAACCTGCGGCTGTAATGACCAAATTGCGGTCCGATGCGCGAAATAGTGTGGGATGATTTTTCCAGCAAAGCAGAAAGCTTGGGGCTCTGGTGACGAAATAGTGCATTTGCTGCCTGAGGCATTTGTACCTCCCAGCTGAAGATGAAGCATCCAAGCAGGAATATTCGCATCCGGAAAGGCCGCGGCGCCTTGAGATACTAAAAAAACCGCCTGCGGGCCTCTGTGTCAAAATCCCACCATGCATTGCTGCCGGCAGGAGTCATCAGCCCAGCCCGGGCGGTTAACGGGGGACTCCATCCCCGAAATTTCCGTTAAAATAACGGTTGGACCGGATAAAGTCAAGAAGAAGGTCCGACAGGCGACGTTGTTGACGTGACCATTAACCGGCTGGAACAGGTCGTCAAGCAACGCGGCTTAAACGTTTTTGCCAGAATCGATCATGCCGCCGGTGCGGCAAAGACAGGAAAATTCCTTCGACCTACAGTGCTGCTTATTTTTGAAACCCAAAAGGTGGCACACCATTTTTGCTGTGCGCTCAAACAGTGGGCATCCACTTGCCTCTCAAGGCACTGGTTTGGCAGGATGCTGAAAGGCAGGTTTGGCTCGGCTACAACAATCCGGAATACATTGCAAAGCGACATGGGGCAGGTGATTGTCCGGTGATCAATAAATTAGCCAAGGCCCTTGCCGGTATGGCTGAAACAGCCGTCAGCAAATGATGAATAACCCGGTTTTCGCGATGGTTATTATGCGCTGAAGCTTGGTTGACGGGAAAAGGTCCGAATGCAGTCATCCGGACCTTTTCCTTCCATGGTTCATGATGTCCGCATTTTTACTATGCCTGGAAAGAAGATTACCCCCATTTTCGTTGTTTTCTCCTTTTATGTGATTTTCCTCAGTCAAGGGTAGATGCCCAGACCGGATAAATACATTCATACAGGTTTTTTTCTGAATCCAGAGCCTGCCGAACTCGACGGGCATGACCAGGATAACTTGCGGTTGTCATAAGTTGTATAAAAAAAACTGTAAGCAGCGAAAAGCAGAGGGATATGGATTATCCCGTTGTTTTTTAAATAAAGAAATCACTGGTATCCCTTGACTATGTAGTATGGTACGGTCCTTATATTAGAGTCAGAAAAAAGGAGACGATTATGGAATCTTTGACCATTGGAAAGGTCGCCCGCCTTGCCGGAGTCGGTGTTGAGACTATTCGTTTTTATCAGCGCAAGGGGTTGATCAAGGAGCCTCCTCGCAGGGAATCAGGATACCGCCAATATCCGCAGGATACCGTTGAGCGATTACGCTTTATCAGGCGTGCCAAGGAGCTTGGATTCACGCTTAAGGAGATTAAAGAGCTGCTGGGTTTGCGGGTTGATGTGTCCTCCTCAGCTACTTGTACCGCTGTTCGCAGGCTGGCGGAGGAAAAGCTCGAGGATGTCCGCAGAAAGATAAGTACTCTTCAGCAAATGGAAACGGTTCTGGCGCAGCTTGTCTGTGACTGTCAAAACCGGGCATTGAGCAGCGAATGTCCAATTCTCGAGGCGCTTAAGCAGGAGAAATCCCATGCAAAAGAGCAGTCTTGAAAAAGGTGCTTGAAGCAAAAACCAACATCGTTTTTATCCGGAAGAAACAACATGGATGCCGACCTTATTGTCATAGGTGGTGGTTCCGCCGGATTCGCCGCTGCCATTCGTGGCCATGAACTTGGGGCGAAAGTAATCATGATCAACGACGGGGTCATTGGAGGAACCTGCGTAAATTTCGGATGCGTTCCCTCCAAAACCCTGATGAGAGCCGCCCAAAGGCGGTATCGGGCAGCCCATAGCCGTTTTGCCGGTATCGAAAGCTTTTCCAGTGTTTCCGATTTTACAGCAATCATCGGGCAGAAAGACGATCTGGTCGACTCCTTATTGGCGGGCGTTACATTGCCCTGGAATGTGGCCAGATGATGGCGCGGCTGGGTGCCAGGGTCACAATACTGCAGCGCAGTGCCCAAATCCTGCCCGATGAGGATGAAGATCTGACAACGGCGCTGGTCGGCTACCTGCA